>CAIMUM010000231.1 GCA_903844685.1 uncultured Dehalococcoidia bacterium | reverse complement strand
GGTAATCAACGGCTTCTCCGCCAGCGCCACCAGCATCCTGCCGGGTGAAAATGTTACCCTGCGCTGGAGCGTTACGGATGCTGGCGCAGTGACTATCGATAACAGCGTGGGCAAGGTGGGGATGGACGGGGCCGTAACCGTCGCGCCGCAAAAGACCACTAAATTCACGCTGACCGCTGCCGGTGATCAGGGCGTATCGACCGCCTGGATTAACGTCGAGGTGGCTGCTCCGTCGGCCTTTTTACCTGACCTGGTAATAACCGGCGTCACCCATATCAGCGGTCTGCTCTATTACAAAATCAAGAATACCGGAGCTGTGGATGCCGGTCAGAGCGAGACTTGCGTCTATGACCAGAGCGGCATGCTGAGGGATACCAGCTGGGTGGAGAGCCTCAAGGCCGGCGAAGAGAAGACGCTGCCCTTCACCAATTACGATTGGGACGGCAGTAAAATCACCGTGTGCGCCGACGGTCAGGGCCAGGTCAAAGAGGCCAGTAAAGATAACAACTGCTACGTCCCTTCCTTTGGCTTCAAGTACAATTACGATATGCCGCAAATGGTCAGCCGCGTGGCCTGGCGGGGCAGCGCCGGGTGGGTGAAATACGGAGAGGCGGATAGTGCAACGGGTTATGCGGCGAAATTGACCGAGGTGGTAGCCGAAGACAGCCAAACTTATAGCGACGTGGTGGAAACGGTCCCGCCCGATTCCGGCTACGGTTGGCTGGAGGGCTACTTCGGCGACTGGCAGGAGCAGTGGCAAAGCGGCGGCTATATGCTGCCGCTGCAACTTCCTTATAATGCCAGATTCACGTCTAAGGTCGGGTTGTTGAAGGATTCGATAGACAGCGGCGGGGTGACCTTCCTCTTCGGCGTACAGGAGGAAAACGGCAGTGTTAACTGGTGGCCAGGGGTGACGGCAACTTACGACGGTAAGCTGGATAATATCGACATTGATCTCTCGGCCTACGGGGGCAGGAAGGTGATGGCAGTATTGCGGGTGGAGGCGGGCCCCGGCGTGGGGAAGAACTTGGCTATCTGGATACGGCCGGTAATCTCCCAGTAATACCCGCGCGCGACACATCTACCTTGTTCGAAATGGAATGGAGGCACTATGCTATTTTCATGGTCGGGCTATTGAAATATGCACTGGAGCAGGGACGCTACGATGCTGCCGCGTATGCGCTGATCTATGCGCTGGTCAAGGTGAAGAAGGATGGTAAAAAGCAGAAAGAAGCCCGCAAGGCGCGGGTTTTACCTGCCGGCGCTGGATGACGTGGCTGCGCTGCAGTTGGAGGAGGCCAGGGGTGTGGAAGGCCTTGACGAGGAGATAGCCGTGCTGCGGTTGAAGCTGCGCGAGTTGCTGCAGGAGCAGCCGGGCGAATTCGCCCTGCATCTGCGGGCAGCTTCGGTACTGGCCAACCTGGTCAGGGTGCGCTATGCCGTGTCGAAGGAAGGGAAGAAGGGTCTGAAGGAGGCCATCACCAGGGTGCTCAGCGAATTGGCCGTGCCCCTGGGGGTCAAAGCCCTTATCAAGTGATCGTGATTGCAAGAAGCGACCTTATTATGTCATTGCGAACCCGCAGGGCGCGGCAATCGCATTGCATGGCGTAATACCGTGAGTTTGCTTCGTCGCCTGCGGGCTCCTCTCAAAGGCAGGTAAGAAAGGCTCGCAATGATATCTAAAACAAGTACAACATTACTGGCACTTCAAGCCAGCCACTCGATATCTATAAGCCTCTCAACCTGTTTGAAATCAGGATCACCGGTAACAAGAATAGCTGCGTATTTTTGCGCTGTCGCCGTTGCGAAAGCATCGGCGTATGATATTGGGCAGACAGCCTTGATTTTCGCGGCAGCTATCACCTCGTGAATGTCACTTAATTCCACTCTTATCTTTAAAGCGGGTACAATCAGATCGATGAAAAAATCGGCTTCTTCTACCGACCTCTCCCGCGCCAGTATATAGTAAACCTCTCCGGTATTGATGGCATTCATGATAATGGTGCGGTCCCCCTGCCCGGGGGAAAGCAGGTCCCTGACGCGCTCATATCCGTTTTCCTTTTGCAGGTAGGCCAGCATGGCGAATGCATCAAGGACGAAGGTGTTTTTCACTCTTGAGTTCCTGCCGGTGTTCTCTGAGCAGTACGCCGGTCAGCGATTTGCCTTGCTTATAAATGCCGCAAAAAGCCGCAGCAGGTTCAAGCGGAAGGGGGGTAAGCTCAATTTTACCGTCTTTTGTCAGGTTAACACTCAACCTCTGCCCGGCCTTTAACCCGAGTTTTTTTCTTATCTCTCCCGGTATCACTACCTGGCCCTTGGTAGATGTTCTTACTATAGCCATCATGCCTTACCTTGATAAATAATTCTTACTTAATTAATATAGTATAACATATTGCTGTAAATGTCATTTCATAACGTAGGGGCGTACCTTCAGGTGCGCCCCTACGCGAGTGAGCGCTTCGGCCACCCGGACGGGTAAAAAAAAGAGGGAGCGGATGCATCCGCTCCCTCTTTCATCTGCGAAATCTTAGTATTAGATAAGGCTGGGCAGGCCCTTGGCGGCGTCTTCCATGTCGCGCAGGCGGCCCGTGGTTTCCTTGAGGCGGTCTTTCTGCGTCATGGCGAAGGCCGAGGCCCTGTCGTAGTAGTCGCGTATCTTCTGCACGAAGGCAAGCTGTGAGAAGAGGATGGTGACGTTCACCGAGCCCCTGTCCCTGGGGAAGTCGCCGGCGCGGATGACCGCGTTCTCGGCCAGCTCGCGCAGGTAATCGCCCAGGCCCTTGGCGATATCCATGCTCATCTCCTTGGTGGGCGCGGCCAGCAGGTAAAGGGCGCGGCCGGCGTCCTCGGGGTTGAGGGCGATGGAGAGCTCGCTCACCGCGGCATCCATGGCCTGCATGGCGCGCAGTGTCTCACCGCTCTTCTCGCGGAAGCTGGTCTTGGCCATCTCCCAGGGGAAGCGGAAGCCGCGCGGGATATCGGTCTTGCCCACCCCGATGGCTGTCCAGCCGTCGATAGACTGCATGATGTCGCCGGCGTCCATGGTCTTGGCGCCCACGTGCCTCACGTTGGTCACCTCTCCCGCGCACATCAGGTCGTAGAAAGGCTCCACTATCTGCTGATTGATACGTTGCAGGTTCATGGCCAGGCTGGCATCCTTGCGCACGTAGCGCTGGTTGTCGGCCAGGAAAACACCATCTGCCACGGAATGGATGGATTTCAGGCAGGTGGCCGTGTTGTAGACGCTCCTCAACTCCGCGACCTCTTCGTGTTCGAAGGGCAGCACGCACAGGGCGTAAACCGGCTTGCCGATATAGCGCTCCTTGAGCATCTGGGCGATGATGGAGATGGCGCCCGAGCCGGTGCCGCCGGCGGTGCCGGCCACCAGCAGGAAGGCATGTGTCTGGTAGAAGAGGGGGGAAGTGCGGACGGCGTCGATAACCTTGTCGCCGTCTTCGCGCGCCAGTTCGGCGCCCATTTCGTTGACCTTGCCCACGCCGTGTCCCCACGTTTTACGGCCTCCGATGAGGATGCGGTGCATGTAGTCGGAGCCGATATGAGATAACCCGGTCAGGTCAGTCTGGTCTGTGTTGACAGCGAAGGTCCCGGTGACGATGGTGGTGCCCCTTTCGCCGTGGGCCCTCTGGCCCAGGCGGGCAAGCTCGTCGGCTACGCGGGAGCCGCACTGCCCCAACCCGATAACCATTAATTTCATTCTGAAATACCTCGCTTTTACTATTTTGCTTATATATACAGCTAAACGCAGTTATAAAGTTAAGTTAAACTCATATTAAAGGCATGGGGATGTTTTGTCAAGGTTATGAAGCTACGAGGACGACCAGCCGCCCTTGCTGCTGATGGCCCGTATGCGCCAGACGACCAGTCCTAAGACGGCCAGCCCGGCTATCACGCCCAGGACAGGCCAGAAAAAGTCCAGGCCGGTGAACATAATAAGTTGCGTGCTGCTCCACTCGCTGGCATTGCCGGCCAGGTCAGTAGCCCTGGCGCGCCAGTAGTACTCGCCCGGTTGTGGCTTCTCGCTGGCAGGTAAAGTATATTCAGGTTTTTCCAGGTTTTCCTTGCGCACCACCGAGCCGGAGAAGTCGGCCTTCTGGCTCATCTCCAGCGTGTAAACCACGCCGCTGGGGTCCTCCACCGCCGACCATTTGAAATCGATGGGCTTGTTATCGAAGATGCCGACCTTGAAGCCGGCCTCGGGCGAAATAGGCGAAGGCGCCTGGGGCGCAGTTGATTCGATGGTGAATGATATCGAACCAGAAGCCTGTGTACCGTCGCTGACTGTTACCAGATGGCTGCCCGATCCGCTGGCCGGCGGCTTAAAGGCGGTGCTGAAGCTGCCCTTGCTGTCCGTTGTCGCGCTGCTGGTGATCTTCTTGGCATCGTAGGTTATGGTAAGCGGCTGGCTGGCGCCGAAGCCGCTGCCGGTCAGCAGGGTATTCTCCCCCACCGCTCCGCTGGACGGGTTGATGGCCAGTTCGGGAGTGATAACCACAGTATAGACGCTGACGTCCCCGCTTTTGGTAGCATCGCCGGAAGAGTCCACGGTATGCTCGCCTTTGCTTGAGGCCGGCACCGCGAACTGCGCGGACCATGACCCGTGGGCGTCGGCTGTGATGCTGCCGATCACCTGCATTTTGTCGAAGGTGACCCTGATATTGGGTTCATTCTCCATGAAGCCGAACCCGTTTACAAAGAGCGTGTCTCCCACGTTGATGACATCGCCCAGACGGCCGCTGGCCTGCTCGACCTTGATGCCCGGCGAGACGGTGAATTGCGCGTCTGTCACATCGTCGAGGGTAGTTGTGGCGCCGCGGGCATCCACCTTGTGTACTCCCTTGGATGACGCCGGGATGGAGAAAGAGGCCTGCCACGAGCCGCTCAGGTCGGCCGATATATTGGTATTCACCAGCAGGTCATCGTAAAGGACGGCGATATTGGTCTCGGCGCTGCCGAAGCCGCTGCCCGAGACGCTCGTTACCCTGCCTACCCAGCCTGATGCCGGGTTGATGCTCATGGAAGGCGTGACGGTAAAGACCTGCTCTTTGGTTTCGCTGGCCGGTGTGGTCGCGCCGCTGGCCGTGATGGGGTGGTTGCCTTTGCTGCTGGAGGGGATTTTCAGCGTGTAAAGCCAGCTCCCGCTGGCAGTGGCTTCAATGCCGGTAGCCACCGCATTGCCGTCGTACATTATCTTGATGCCCGTTTCGTGGGCGTCGAAGCCGTAGCCCTGCATAGAAACCGATGTGCCGGAGATACCTTTTTTAGTGCCGATAACGATGCTGCCCAGCACGGTGAATTCCTTCTGGAACGATTTGCTGCCTACTTTGAGCGTGATCATGTGCTTGCCGCGCGGCGACTGAGGCACCTGGAAGGTGATGGGTTGGCAGCCCATCTTGGTCACATTGCCCTGCTTGATGAGCTGGTTATCGTCTCCCCAGTAGAGGAAGTAATCGCCTTCGCCGTACTGGCAGAAGGCGGGTATCTTGACATCGGAATTGACCGCGCCCTGGACAGGTTCGATCGTGAGCGAATCCGCATGCGCCGCCGCCGGCAATATCAGCGCGGTGATAAACATAAGAGCAAGTAAAGCTGCAATGGCCTTTACTTTCATCTCATTATCCTCCGGGTGCTTTTGCGTTTATCATAACATAAATCAATTGTCAACGTAGGGGCGGGTTTTCAAACCCGCCCGATGCGGGCGCACCTGAAGGTACGCCCCTACGGCATCGCTCCATATCATCACAAATTTCGTAGGGGCGGGTTTTTAAACCCGCCCGGTGCGGGCATTATGCGTCACACGTCCTTGGCCGTGAGCTTATCCAGGAACTCCATGTTGGTCTGCGATTTGGAGAGGCGCTCGATGACGCGCTCCGAGGCGTCGGTGGGGCTGTTAGAATCCTCGGCCAGCATGCTGACCATGCGGCGCAGCAGCCAGATCTTGGATACGGTGGCCTCGTCGATCAGCAACTCCTCGCGCCGCGTGCCGCTGCGTATGATATCGATGGCCGGGAAGATGCGCTTCTCAGCCATCCTGCGGTCGAGATGCAGTTCCATGTTGCCGGTGCCCTTGAATTCCTCGTAGATGAGGTCGTCCATGCGGCTGCCCGTATCCACCAGGCAGGTGGCCAGGATGGTCAGGCTGCCGCCCTCCTCGATGTTGCGCGCAGCGCCGAAGAAGCGCTTGGGCGGGTAGAGCGCCACGGAGTCGATGCCGCCGGAGAGCGTGCGCCCGCTGGGCGGCATGGCCAGGTTGTAGGAACGGGTCAGGCGTGTGATGCCGTCCAACAGTATCACCACGTCCTTGCCTATCTCGGCCAGCCGCTTGGCCCTCTCGAGGGCAAGTTCAGCCACGCGGGTGTGGTTCTCTACCGGTTCGTCGAAGGTAGCCGAGACCACTTCGCCCTTGACCGACCGCTTCATATCGGTGACCTCTTCAGGCCGCTCGCCGATGAGGCAGACCATCAGGTGCACCTCGGGGTAATTGGTAGATATCGCCGTGGCGATATTTTTCAGCAGCAGGGTCTTGCCGGCCTTGGGCGGAGAAACGATCAGGCCGCGTTGCCCGCGCCCGATGGGCGCCACCAGGTTGATCAGCCGCGCCGAGAGGTTCTTGGGGTTGCCCTCCAGGTCGTACATGTCGTTGGGGAAGATCGGCGTGAGTTGGCCGAAATGCGGGCGGCCCTTAGACTGGTCGGAGTCCATGCCGTTGACGGTCTCAACCCTCAGCAGGCTGCAGTATTTCTCGCCCTCCTTGGGAGGCCGCGCCTGGCCTACCACCGTATCGCCGTTGCGCAGGCCGAAGCGCCTTATCTGGGAGTTGGAGATATACACGTCATTGGGGCCGGGCAGCAGGCTCTCCTGCCGCAGGAAGCCGTAACCCTCGTCCATTATCTCCAGTATGCCGCCAAGGCTCATATAGAAGCCGGGCTGCGGCTCGGGCGGCACGGTGAAAGCCTGCAGCTTGGCGATGAGCTCCTCGCGGGTCAGGACGTCGTAATTCTCCACGCTCTGCCCCTTGGCCAGGGCCATAAGCTCCTCAAGGGTTTTCGTTTCAAGTTCCGGTAGATTCATCATAATGACACCTCGGGTAAAAGATTTTTATCCGTAGGGGCGTACCTTCAGGTGCGCCCGCCCCCGCGCAATCATATGTTTTTCACGTCCCCCATGACCTTCTGCCAGTCGGCCGCGAAGCGGCTGATGCCGGTCTCGGTCAGCGGGTGTTTGGCCATCTGCAACAATACCGCGTAGGGTACGGTGGCGATGTGCGCCCCGGCCATGGCCGCGGCCAGGCAGTGCTGCGGGTGGCGGATGCTGGCGGCGATAACCTCGGTCTTTATCTCGGGGTACTCGCGGTAAACCTGTATAATGTCCTGTACCAGCAGCATGCCGTCCTCGCCGATATCGTCCAGCCTGCCCACAAAGGGGCTCACGTAGGCCGCGCCCGCCCTGGCGGCCAGTATGGCCTGGTTGACCGAGAAGCACAGCGTGTAGTTGACATTGATCCCCTCCCCGGCCAGAGCGGCGGTGGCCTCCGTGCCCTCCAGCCCGGCGGGTATCTTGACCACCACGTTTTTAGCCCATTTCGCTATCTCCCGCGCCTCGGCCACCATGCCGGCCGTGTCCTGGCTGATGACCTCGGTGGATACCGGGCCGGGCACGATTGAGCAAATCTCCTGCACCAGCTTCTTGTAGTTAACCTTGCCCTCCCTGGAAACGAGGCTGGGGTTGGTGGTCACGCCGCTGATCACGCCCAGCCTGACTCCGTGCCTGATGTGTTCTAAGTTGGCCGTATCGAGAAAGAGGCGCATATACTTCTCCTGTCAGTGATTTTATTCATATTGTAAGGGCCGCGCGGTCGCATCATGATATGGGGAGCGTGACCTGGGTGCCATCCACGAGTGTCTCCCGGGCGGCGCCGATGAAGCTTACAAAAAGGGGATGCGGGCGGTTGGGACGTGACCGGAATTCCGGGTGGAACTGGCAGGCCACCATCCAGCGGTGGTCGCGCAGCTCGGCTATCTCCACCAGCCTGCCGTCCGGGGAGAGCCCGCTGAAGGTCATGCCCTTCTGCTCGAAAATGTCGCGGTAATCGTTGTTGAATTCATAGCGGTGGCGGTGGCGCTCGTAAACCACCTGCTCGGCATAGGCTTGCGCCGCCCTGGTGCCCTCCACCAATGTGCAGGGGTAAGAGCCCAGCCGCATGGTCCCGCCCATGTTGTTGACTTTGCGTTGCTCCGGCAGCAGGTCGATCACCGGGTAGGGTGTGGAGTGGTCGAACTCGGTGGAGTTGGCCCGCTTGTTGCCCAGCGCGTGCCTGCCGAACTCGATGGCCATCACCTGCATGCCCAGGCAGAGTCCCAGGTAGGGGATATTATTGAGCCGCGCGTAGGAGGCAGTTGTTATCATGCCCTCGATGCCGCGGTTGCCAAAGCCGCCTGGCACGATTATGCCGTGCACCGAGCCCAGCAGGCCCTCGTTGATGCCCTTCTCCAGGTCCTCCGACTGCACCCAGGTGATTTTTATATTGCGGTCATGGTAAAGCCCGGCGTGGCAGAGCGATTCGCGCACCGAGAAGTAGGCGTCCTCCAGTTCCACGTACTTGCCCACCAGGGCTATATTCAGGCTCTCTTTGGGCGTTTTCATGCGCGTTACCATCTGCCGCCAGTCCGTGAGATCGGCGCGTGTAGCAGTCAGCCTCAGCCGGCTGATGATAAAATTACTGATGCCGAATTCCTCCAGTATCAGGGGTACCTCGTAGATGGTCTCGGCGGTCACCATGGGTATGACCGCCTCCTTATCCACGTCGCAGAATAGTGATATCTTGTCGCGCAGCCCCTGCGAGATGGGATAATCGGAGCGGCAGAGTATGATGTCCGGCTGTATGCCGATGCGGCGCAGTTCGTTCACGCTGTGCTGCGTGGGCTTGGTCTTGAGCTCTTTGGTGGTGGCGATGTAGGGCAGGTAGGTCACGTGGATGTAGAGCACATTGTCACGGCCTACCTCGTTGCGCATCTGCCGGATGGCCTCCAGGAAAGGCTGGCTCTCGATGTCGCCCACCGTGCCGCCCACCTCCACGATGATTACCTGCGCCTTGGATATCTGCGCCACCTCGCGTATACGGCGTTTTATCTCGTTGGTCACGTGCGGTATCACCTGTATGGTGCCGCCCAGGTAGTCCCCGCGCCTCTCGCCGGTTATTACCGAGGAGTAGATCTGGCCGGAGGTCACGTTGGAGGCCGCCGTCAGGTCGGTGTCGATGAAGCGCTCGTAGTGCCCCAGGTCGAGGTCCGTCTCGGCGCCGTCGGTGGTGACGAAGACCTCCCCGTGCTGGTAGGGCGACATAGTGCCGGGGTCCACGTTCAGGTAGGGGTCGAGCTTTTGCACCGATACCGAGACGTCGCGGCTTTTGAGAATGCGGCCGATGGATGCCGTGGCGATGCCCTTGCCCACCGAACTGACCACGCCGCCTGTCACAAAAATATATTTAGCCATAGTTATAGTTTGAAGCTATTCAATCATACATGGGTTAAATTGCGTTTGCGGGAGATTTGAATTTGCCGGGAAAGCAGGGTTTTTTTAAACCCTAAGGTAATTATAGATACACGTAATTCGGTATGTCAAGTTTAACGCGGGAAAATAGTGATGGCGTTGAGATGCCTGCCTTACATCGTTATTGTCGCCCCCCTTCGTCATTGCGAGCGGAGCGAAGCAATCCTTCCCGCGGCACGGGGCTAAAAGATTGCTTCGTCGCTCCGCTCCTCGCAATGACGGGTTTGTTATCGTTGTTTGCGATGACTGGTCTTTTAATTCTGCTTCCGGTAGGCCAGGAAGAGCGCCGCCAGAGCGCTCATCACGATAAGCAGTCCCAGCACGGACCAGGTCAGGTTGAAGCGCAGCAAGCATTCCGGCGTCGCGCCCAGCCGGCTGGCGAAGTTGATATACATGGCCGATAGCGGCGCCAGCCGCGCGCTGTCCACGCGCTCCAGAGTATCGTGTTCGTCGAAAAGCCAGGCCGGGCCGCTTATCAGGCTGACCACCGGTATGCCGGCCCTGCCGAAATCCTGGGCATCGGTGGGTACGCCCAGCGGCGTGCCGGTGGGGAAGACCAGTGTGCGCGAAAGCCCGGCGGTGACTATTGATTTAGAAAACAGGGCCACCGTGACCGGGTTCTCGGTGATAAAAACACCGCGCGGCTCGGCGTTGCCCGTCGGCGCCGCGGGCGGCAGGTAGTCATCCGCTATATGCTCGATGGCGATGTCGTCCATGGCTTTGGGCAGGATGTCTGCCTTATGCCGCTCAACGAAATCCTTGTCGGTGGCGGCGCCCACCATGTGCCCGCCGGTGAAAAGGAACATCATCGTATAAGGCCGGTCGGCCAGCGGCACCTGTGAATAATATTTGGCCAGCCCCAGCACCATCCCCGTGCCGCTGCTATCCTCCACGCCGCTCCTCCACGGTGAATCGTGGTGTGAGTGGAAGATGATTATTTTATCGCTCTGCCCCGGCAGCATGGCGTAGACGTTAGCGCTCTCGCCGCCTTTGATGGCCACCTTAGCATCCAGTACCAGCTTCAAAGTAGTCTTACCGGCGGCCACCTGCGTCTTAAGCTTATCGCCCGCTTCCGCCTTCAGGTACATGCTTGGTATCGGCCGCAGTATGCCCTCGTAGGGGGCGTAATAGGTGAAATTCCCCATATCGGGGTAGCCGCGCAGTATGCCGATAATGCCAGCCGGCTGGCGGGATTCAACCTTATCATAAAAGGAACTGTATTTCATCATCCAGCCGATGGGATAGGGGTGGGCCCAGCCCTTGAGCATATGCTCGGGTTCGTAAGCCATGTAGCTGAAGAGCTTCATCTGGTCCCAGCTCACGTCGGTCGGCGGTATATCTACCAACACTATCTTGCCTTTCACGTCCTGCCAGTCCGGCGAGCTGATATTGCCTATGTAAACAACGTCGGCGGAGATGCCTTCAGCCGGCGTCGGCCCGCTGTAGGGCACGTAGAAGGTCTCGGGCTGCCAGGCGGACGGGGTGCCCGGCTGCACTTCGATGCTCCATTTGACCGGCTCCCAGTAATCGAAGTTGCTTTTCTCCACGCGCACGTCCGTGTAGCCGAACCCGCGCAGTTTGGCTTCAAGAAAATCGATCGCCTTATGGTCTATCTCCGAACCCGGCCGCCTCTCGCCCAGGTTGTAAACCTCGCTCACATAGCCGAAGACCTGGTCGCGTGTGGGCAGGATGTCCGCCGACGGGCTTTTAATCGGCGGGTTAGAAGTTACAGCGATGAAAACCGGCACCAGCACGAAGGTGATGACCACCAGTAGTGAGAGGGCGGTCCAGGCCAACGCCGGCTTTGCCTTAGGCGCTGCAAACCGCTTGCCGAAGATGTAGAGTAGTATTCCCGCGGCCAGCAAAACGAGTCCGGCTATGAGGAAGGGGATGGCCGGCCCGGCAAAGATTGCCGGTAAAGCGAAGAGCCTGACGAAGACGCTCAGTCCGGCCAGCGCCGATAGCAGGTATTGCAGCAGGAACCAGATTGAAACGCCTATCCAGATGGCCCCGCTGGCCCGCAGCCATGGCGCTTTGCCTGCTACTATCCACAGGGAAACCAGCAGGATGACCAGCGGCGGGAAGAGCGAATACCACGCCATGAAGAGCGCCAGCGGCAGGCTGGACTTATCCAGCGCCAGCGCGAATACAAAGGGCAGCGCTGAGAAGACGATGGACAGCGCCAGCGATACTATCCACGATACGATGAGAGGGCGGTTGGCCTTGAATGGACAGGTTTCAGTTTTACACGACATACCCGGGCTACCTCCTTGATTATAAGATGTTGCATATTATACACTGAAAATTACAACTCGGTAGGGGCGGGTTTTCAAACCCGCCCGTGATGCGGGCGCACCTGAAGGTACGCCCCCTACGTAATTTTTTTATCATTGCGAGGAGCCCGCAGGCGACGAAGCAATCCCACGTGCTTGCGTCACCTGCCATGAGATTGCCGCGCCCTTCGGGCTCGCAATGACATTAGGATAAATGATTGCACTAGCATGTCACGGACTAAGCTCGAAAATCTTGACCTCTGGAACATCGACGTTGCCTACCCTGGCCTTCTGCGGCGAGGCGAATACCGACCGGTACCCCTCCAATGCCTCCAGCGGTACCGGGCTGACCAACGGGTCCTTGCCCACGATACGCCAGTTGCCTGTTTTCTGCGCGGCGATAAAGGCCTCGGCCTCCGGGTAGCCGGGGAAGGTCTTCAGCCCGGTTATCTCCCTGTACGGCGAACCGTCGGCTCCCGTCTTATTCTCCCAGGATACTACCGCTGTCTCTTTGGGCTCATACTTCATAGCGTCGAAGCAGTACAGGCGCACGGCCATGGTACGGTAATACTCAGGGTAATAGAGCAGCGTGGGAATCAGGCTGTCTTTCTGCTGGCGGTAATATATTTCGTAATACCTGCCGGGGGATCCACCCGCGCCGGCCATGGCCTTGAATCCGGAGTTCCAGTTGATCATATAGTCATTGACGATTACGTAGCGCACGTTCCACGTGGTACTGATGTTGTCGGCCGCCTTAGCCGACTGAGCCATGAAATAGCGCCATTCGCCCCTGTCCGATGACCCCGGGCTGGAGCAGGGCACGCGGTGGCCGATACGCGACACCCAGTAACCGTAGTCCCAAGAGCAAAGCGTGCCGTAGGATGCAGCCGGGCCGCTGCTGTTATCCGACCCGTAGCGGGCATAATAATAACCGGCGTCGCCGAAAGGCTCCGGCGTGTTGTTGCGCAGCCAGTCCAGGGACTCGCACCAGGCATCGCTGGGGGCATACAGAGCTTTGATCGCCACGTCGAAAAAAGGTTTGTCGCCGCCCGGCAGCGGGCCGGTATTGGGATAGATTACCAGTGCCGCCACCGCGGCAATGCCCAGCGCCAGCCTGGCTGGTTTGCCGGCGGCGTTTTTCCCCTTTATCCGTGCTGCCTTTTTGCGGGCAGTTTTTCCCGTTACCTGTGCAGGTTTGGCATACGCTGCATTGTCTTTAAGGCCGCACAGCTTCAGGATACGCCAGCCAGTATAGCCGGCCAGCAGTGCCACATTGATGGCTAAGTAATAGGCGAAGCGCCGCATGGCCAATGCGGCCAGCAGGGTGATTATGCTCCAAACGGCCAGCAATACTATTTCAGGCTCTCCCTGCTTGAATGCCCGGTAAAGGACAAAAGCCAGGGCCACCAGCGCCATAACCGAAGCTGCAGTATAGTTGCCCCAGGCCAGCGCCAGCGAAAAAGAGCCCTGCTGGACAAGCAGGGGTTGCATCTCCGCTATGGGGGCCGCGTATTGCCAGGTAAAGAAACCGCTGATAGCGCCAACCGCATCGGCATACATCCGGGGGCTTATCATGTAAGTGGACAGTGCCGCTACAAGGCCCAGGAAAATGACCGCAGCCGGATAATAGGCAGGTGCCGTCCTGTGGCTGGTCAGGTAATACGATAGTAACGGCAATGCCACAGCAGCGATAAGTCCGGCGGCCAGCGC
>CAIMUM010000230.1 GCA_903844685.1 uncultured Dehalococcoidia bacterium | reverse complement strand
CTGGCCAGCGGCTTCGGCGGATCATACTGGTCCGACCTGCTGCTGCTCAGCAAGACCATGGATTAACTGGAGGGAATATAGATATGAAACAAAAAGAACAGGAAGAGTTAATTTACATCAATAAGACGATGAAGATCCCCTACAAGTGGAGGACAGGAGAGGTCTGGGGCGAGTTTTTCAGGGAGCTAAAAGAAAACGGTATTATCTATGCCAACCAGTGTCCTACCTGCGGCCGGGCTTTTTGCCTGCCGAAAGATGTCTGCACCAGGGACCATACCAGGTGCACAGAGAGGGCAAAGTGGATCCCGGTCGGGCCTAAAGGCACATTGGTTACCTATTTCATGGCCGAACAGTCATTCCTGCTGCCGACAACGGGTGAGATGTTGAAGATACCGTTTGCAGTGGGCATCATACTGCTGGATGGCGCAACCGTCATACTGCAGCACCAGCTCGAGGAGACGGATGAGGAAAAGATCAAAATTTTCATGCGGGTCGAAGCAGTAATCAAGCCCAAGGCGGAGCGCAAGGGCAATATCTTCGACATAGTCCACTTCAAGACCATTACCGAGTAATTAAAGAGGAGATAGGAAGGAAATAGCTATGGAAGCAGTAAAAAAAGAACCTGTCATTTTTGAAGGCTTCGTAATCATGCCTTATAAATACTCCGTGGGTTCCATGGCCAGCAAGTTTTTTATCAAGATCAGGGACAGCAAGGTAATCTGCGGCGCAAAGTGCCCCAAATGCGGCATGGTTAACGTCCCGCCCAGGTCGGTGTGTCCGAAATGCTTCAGCAAAGTGGAAGAGCTTGTTGAGTTGAGCGGAAAGGGTAAGCTTGAAACATTCACCATAGTACACTACGAGTCATCGGTGCAGGCGCTGAAACCGCCTTATGCAATCGGTGTGATTAAGCTGGATGGCGCTGATACCGCGATGACGCACTTCATCGGCGGAGTGGATTTTAAGGATATTAAGCCAGGCATGAAGCTCGGGCCGGTTTTCAAGGCAAAACGTGACGCTAATATCCTTGATATCGAGTATTTCCAGCCTGCATAGCGGCAAAAACTATTTTGAGGAGGTACGAATGGAAAACAAAGTAATTATCACGGCAGCACTGGCAGGGTCGGCAACATTCAAGAATAATAACCCTGCAACCCCATATACGCCAAAGGAATATGCCGATGAGGCCGAGAAAGCCTACAAGGCGGGCGCCAGCATGGTACACATCCACGGCCGCGACGAGACCATGGGCGGGTATCATACGTCTGAGGTAGACAAGGTAAAAGCAACTTACGATGCGATCAAAAAGCGCTGCCCCGACCTGATCATTCAGGTCACGTCCTCGGTGGGTTTCCCCTGCCAGGTCGGTCCTTTCCCCGAATCGGATTGCGTGAACCTGATAAACAATTTGATTAAACTCAACATGGAGTCAAGGATTCGGTCGATCAAAGCCCTCAAGCCGGAGAGCGCTTCGCTTAACACCAATACTATGAATTTCAGCGTATTGGACCGAAAAACAGGGCAGATACTGATAGACAACGTATTCGTTAACTCATTCGGCATGCTCCAGGATTTCGGTAAAATCATGGAGGAGATGGGCTGCAGGCCGGAGGCTGAGCTGTATGATATAGGCGGCCTGGATAACTGGCTGCTGATAGCCAAGCAGGACATATTCCGCAAGCCATACAACTTCAACTTTGTCTGGGGCGTGGCCGGAGGCCAGAAATTCAGACCAGAGGTGTTTGTCGCAATGGTTAATGCCCTTCCGGCCGGTTCAAACTTCACCACCTGCGCTGTCGGCACAGAGCAGTTCCCTGCCATCATGCAGTCCTGTTTGATGGGAGGCCACATGAGGGTCGGGCTTGAAGATAACACCAGGATGCCCAACGGTGATTTGGCCAAGGGCAGCTACGAGCAGGTTGAAGTGGCAGTTAAGATTGCCTCCTCCCTGGGAAGGGAACCGGCAACTCCTGCTGAAGCCCGGAAGATCCTCGGTATAACTAAGAAATAACCTTAACATCACTTTATTAATACAGGTAACCTGTATCCTGGCAGGTGGCAGAAGTCCTGCTTAAACCTGCTTTGGTTGGCGTATATCTCAAAGTAACGAAGGAGAATCAGATGGAAGTTTTACATGAAGGCCTGGGCGAACTGGTCGGCTGGCACGACCCGGATGAGAACCGCGAGTTCGTCCTGCATAATAAGTCCCGCGCACTGAAGGATAAAACCATGACGGCCAGCGAGGCCGTGGCAAGCTTTGTTAAAAACGGCGACTTTATCGCCAGCGGCGGCTTTGGCCACATCCGCGTTTCTATGAATATCATCTATGAAATCATACGCCAGCACAAGCGCAACCTTACTATGGCGGGAAAGACGGCGGTGCATGACCTGGACTTATTGGTTGGCAACGGATGCGTCAACAAGGTGGAGGTCGCTTACAGCTTCGGGCACGAGGTAAGAGGACTCTCTCCCGCCGGCCGGCGCATGGTGGAGTCCGGCAAGTGCAAGGTAATCGGGGAAATCAGCAATGCCGGTTATCAATGGAGGTTCCTGGCAGGGATGATGGGCCTCCCCTTTATACCCAGCCGCAACCTGCTGGGCACCGATACTGGCAAATACAGCTCATGCAAGGTGGTAACCGACCCTTTCAGCGGCAAACCTATAAACTTGATCCCGGCAGCCTACCCGGACGTAGCCTTCATACATGTGCACCGCTGCGATATCTACGGCAACTGCCAGATCGACGGCATCATGGTTGAGGACTTTGAACTGGCGCGCTGTGCCCGCAAGCTCATCATAACCACCGAGGAAATCATTGACAACGAGATAATACGCCGGGAGCCCTGGCGCACGAACATACCGTTTTACGTGGTGGACGCTGTTATAGAGCAGCCTTATGGATCGCACCCCTGCGAGATGCACGGCAAGTACTTTTTCGATGAAGAGCATATAGCTGAATGGCTGTCGCTATCCAAGACCGATGAGGGTGTCCGGCAATACTCGGACAAATATATTTTCGGGGTAAAAGATTTCGACGAATACCTGGAGGCTTGTGGCGGGCTGAAAAAAATTGCATTCCTTCAGAAACGTGAGGCCATGAGGGTACCCCTGGTAACCCCCTGGCGCAAGTAATAGCAGTCGACGCTGGTCCAGATTATAAGGGAGAATGAATGATAGATGGCCAACAATCAAACCGCCAGATATAACATGCGTGAATTCCTGGCATCCACCGGCGCAAACCTGCTGGAAGACGGCAAGTCTGTCTTTGTAGGCACGGGCCTTCCCATGATAGCCGGCATGCTGGCACAAAAGACTCACGCTCCTAACCTTCTTATCATATTTGAAGCCGGGGGTGTCGGGCCCATATTGCCAGAATTGCCCATATCGGTAGGGCAGGCTTTAACCTGCTACCGTGGCATAGCCGCCACCAGTATGCACGACGTGATGTCATCCTGCCAGGCGGGCTTTATCGATTACGGCTTCCTGGGCGGGGCACAGGTAGACAAGTACGGAAACATAAATACCACCTGTATCGGGGACCATGCCCTGCCAAAAGCCCGGCTGCCGGGTAGCGGCGGCGCCAACGATATCGCGTCCTTTGCCCACAAGACCATAATCATCATCGGCGGGCAATCCAAGCGCACATTCGTCAACAAGGTCGATTTTCTCACAACACCCGGCTACCTAAGCGGACCCGGTGCAAGGGAAAAGGCAGGTTTGCCCAGCAAGACAGGCCCCTACAGGGTAATAACGCAATTGGCTGTCTACGGTTTCGATGAAAAGACCAGCGGAATGAAGCTGATATCTTTGCACCCGGGCATCACCATCGAAGAGGTCCGTGACAATTCAAGCTTTGATATCCTTATCCCTGACAAATACGCGGTAAGCCTTGAACCAACTGACCGCGATCTGGAAATTCTGCGTAAGGACATCGATCCCACGGGCATGTTGATAGGCAAATAATCAGCGGGAGACTGAGCAATAATGGACTTCGAACTTACTGAACACCAGCGAATGATCGCTAACTCGGCTAAGGAAATCGGAGCCGAATTCGGCCCGGAATACTGGCGAAAAAAAGATCAGAATAGCGAATTCGGCAATGAATTCTGGAAAGCCATTTGCTCGGCCGGGTTTCTGGGTATTGTTATACCGGAAGAATACGGCGGCTCGGGTGGTGGCGCAACCGAACTTTTTATAGCCATGGAGGAACTTGCCGCCAACGGATGTGGGATGGCCGGCGCCTGGTACCTGATTTTATCAGAGGTGTTCGGGGGGCTGAGCATTTTGAAACACGGCACGGAGGAGCAGAAAAGAAAATACCTGCCGGGCCTGGCTAAAGGCGACATCGAGTTTAGCATGGCTCTCACCGAACCGAACGCAGGCACCAATACCCTCAATATCAATACCACTGCCAGAAAGGAGGGCAACCACTGGATAATAAACGGCAATAAGACCTTTATCAGCGGCGCGGACCGGGCCAACGGTATGTTGATTATTGCCCGGACTTCTCCCTGCGGAAGTGCGGGAAGCAAGGCCTCGGGCCTGAGCCTGTTTTTGGCAGACCTGCCGGATAAGGCCGTGGAGATATCACCCATAGCAAAGCACGGCGTAAATTACTCACATTCATGCAATGTGACATTCAGCGACCTGAAGCTGCCGGCCAGTGCACTCATGCCCCCGCTGGACGGCGGGTGGCACAATGTGCTGGATACGCTGAACCCCGAGCGCATGAGCTTCTCTGCGGTCGGCATAGGCATAGCCCACCTGGCCATAACCAGGGCCGTAGAATACTCACGTGAACGCAAGGTATTCAATGGCGTTCCCATCGGAAGCTACCAATCGTTGCAGTTCCCCCTGGCCGAATCGTATTCCTGCCTCGAAGCGGCACGCCTGCTCAATTTCCGCGCGTCGGTAGCATATGACGCGGGTAAGCCTTCGGCGGAGGTGGGAGCGGCCGCCAATATGGCAAAGGCCATCGTGGTTGAGCATGCAATCAGGGCGGTTTACTGGGCCATGCAGGTCTTCGGTGGCTACGGCTACGCAGTTGAATACGATGTCGAGAGATGGTGGCGTGAAATCAACCTCACAAGGCTTGCGCCCATCACCCAGCAGATGACCCTGGCATATATAGGGGAAAGGGTCCTGGGAATGCCCAAGAGTTACCAGGCGTAGCAAAGCACCGGTGGATCCATTAAGGTCCACTACGGTTGGCCCCCGGTTCCAAGTCTGTCAGTATCATTGTCAAAAGTCGGCTTTAGCTACCGATTAGCGAGGATGTGTCAATTGACATTTCTAAGTAAATATGTGTTTAAGTAAACATACCGATGGCTATGTCATTTGGTATGTATAAATTTTGTGGTGGGTGGACATACATGCTGACGCGCCATTTAGTGGTTGAGGGTAGATGAGACTTAAGTACTCATTGATTATATCGGGTGAAATAAATTATTCTTCGAATTTGAATCCCTTCTCGTTAAAAAGCTTCAAACAGGCATCTACCACCTCAGGATCATACAGTTTGCCACGGTTGTTTGATATTTCCTCTAGAGCTTTATCTATACCGAACGCTGGACGGTAGGGACGGTTTGATACAATGGCTTCCACCACATCGGCCACCGCCAATATCTTGGACTCGGTCAGCATCTGCTCGCCTTTCAATTCGTTTGGGTAACCCGAGCCGTCCAATCTTTCATGATGCTGCAGGACCATCAGGGCTACCGGTTGGGGAAACTCAGCTTTCCAGAGTATGTCATAGCTGCCCTGTGCGTGTGTTATTATCATACTTAATTCAATATCTGTCAGTTTGCCAGGCTTGCTGAGGATATCCTCTGGCACATACATCTTCCCGATGTCATGGATCTTGGCAGCAATTATCAGGTTTTCAATCCGTGAATCATCCAACTTCATCTCCCGGGCTATGGCCGCGGCCAGAGCAGCCACCCGCCGCTGATGTCCGGCTGTGTGGGGATCACGCATCTCCACTACTTTGGCTATAGTATCTATGACAGTTTGCAGTGTCCGCTGCGATGCGTTGCGGGTGGCCTCCACGCCGTCTTCCACCCTCTGCCGCTCGGTGGAATCGCGGCTGAACACTATGGCAGCATATATTTTCCCGGATTGGTCGGTCAGCGGGATCTTATAGGTATCGTAAATATGCAGTGAGCCATCGGCCCAGGTGACAAGGTTCCCGGGATTCTGCACCAGATGTCCCTGAAAGGCTTGCAGGTCGTCAGCGTGAAATCCCGCTATGCCCTTGTCCGGGTTGCCCAGGCACAGCTCCTCGGAGAAGAAGTCAGTATCCGGTCTGCCAATCATATCCTGTGGGGAAAGATTTTGCGATTTAGCGAAGCTCCTGTTGACCAGTATGAATCTGTGCTCAAAATCTTTGACGTATATAAAGTCGGGCGTGGCGTCTATCACGCTCTGCAGTAGCAGCTTCGAGCTCAGGATGGACTCCTCCGCTTGCTTGCGCTGGGTAATATCGCGGGCCAACACTAAGACACCTTTTACTTCCCCGGCCGGACTAATTGTTGGAATGTAAAAGATTTCAAAATAGAGGCGGGATAATGATTCGTCACCCAAGTAAGCTTCCTCTATAACTCTTTCACCCTTCAACATAGCTCGGTCAAGGTTCACCTTGGCTTTCTCGCGATCCGCCTGCACAGTCATATAATCCAGAAGGCTATTGCCCGGTTGAATATCAACCCCGTATATTGATTTCATCATGGAAGCATGGCTCTTGTTGAAGCTAATGTAAGAATAATCGCTGTCCACGGAAAAAATAGGAATATTGGCGCTATCAACAAGGCTTTGAAGCATGTTGTATTGGTTTTCCGTATTTGCAGTGGTGCTCTGAGGGACTGCAATTTTACCTATAGTCTTCTTACCACGTTCGGTAGCCGCGGACTTTGAAGGCTTATTAAGATCGTCCTTTCTATTAGATATCACCATAACAACCTGCCATTGCGGCCATATCCTGATGCTTACTGTATATGTATTGTACATAATATGGTCAAATCGGTCTATAACTGAATGATCCAGTTTCTAATGTTCAAGGTTTGACTTTAGTTGGATACAAAGGAATTTACGTGATATAAGCGTTCAGTATGGGTGACGATAATAATATTTGATCTAACCTGAACCAGGCATCTGTTCGGCCCTGAAGCTGCTCTCTTTGTGATATGTCCGCCGGGCTATTTCTGGCCTGGCTCAAGCTTGTCCAATGCTACTTTCAGGCGTGCCAGGCAGCCGTCCCTGCCCAATACTTCCATCGTTTCAAAGAGTGGCGGCGAGGCGGTGCGGCCGGTAATAGCCACGCGCAGGACAGTGAAAAAGGGGCCGGTCTTGAGACCAAGTCCTTCGGCAAGCGGTCTGACAGATGTCTCCAGGTCGCCAGCACGCCATCCCTCAATACCATCCAGTGCCTGTAGGGTTTTCTTTAGCACATCGATGGCCTGGCGCTTCTCCAGCTTGCCCGGCAGCAGGCTGCTTTCATACTCCAGCACGTCGCTGAAGAAAAAATCTACCAGTGAGGGTACTTCGGAGAGCAGCTTGGCCCGCTCTTGAACGAGCGGGGCTATCTTCTCCAGGTACCCGGCATCTATGGGCCGTTTCACGCCGGTGGGAAGCCCCCGTTCAACAAACGGTAGGCTCCTATCGCTAAAATCCTGCGTACCCAGGGCGCGTATATACATACCATTCATCCAATCCAGTTTGGCTATATTAAAAACGGCGGCGGTCTTGCTGACGCGCTCAATAGAAAAATTCTTAATTATCTCTCCAACGGTCATTATCTCGGTCTTGTCGTCCAGCGACCATCCCAGCAGCGCGAGGAAGTTTATCATGGCTTCAGGCAAATATCCCCGATCCATGTATTCATTAATAGCCGTGGCCCCATGTCTCTTGCTGAGCTTTGATTTGTCAGGTCCCAAGATCATCGGCAGGTGTGCGAAATGCGGCGGTTGCCAGCCCAACGCCCGGTACAAAAGCACATGCCGCGGTGTGCTGGAAAGCCATTCCTCTGCCCTCAGAACATGAGAGATTTCCATGAAGTGGTCGTCCACTATATTGGCCAGGTGGTAGGTCGGATAACCGTCCGATTTCAACAGTACGAAATCGTCCAGTGTGCTGTTGTCGAATACGACTTCACCGCGGATGAGGTCCGCAATAGCCGTTTTACCTTCAAGAGGCGATTTAAAGCGGATGACCGGTACAGTCCCTTTGCGTTTCTCAACGTCAACTTGTGCTTCAACCAATTCGCGGCAATGCCTGTCGTATCCAGGCGGCAACTTGCGTGCCATCTGGTCCTGCCGCATTTTGTCCAGCCTTTCCGGCGGGCAAAAACAGTAATAAGCCTTACCTTCATCCACGAGTTGCTGCGCATATTTCTGATACATATCCAGCCGTTGAGACTGGAAATAAGGACCCTCGTCCCAGTCCATACCAAGCCATTTGAGGCCACTCATAATATTTTCTGTGGCGCCATCTACCTTACGTGCCTGGTCAGTATCCTCGATACGTAATATGAAGATCCCTTTATTGTGGCGGGCAAAAAGCCAGTTAAAAAACGCCGTCCGGATATTACCCAGGTGGGGATGGCCTGTGGGACTGGGTGCAAAGCGTACCCTGACCGGTCCGTTCATATTATCTGATTCCTTCACCTGCCAGAGACTGGCTATAAACAACCTGCTTGACCGGAAGCTTAACCACGTAGGTGTCAGCAATCCTGTCGTGCAGTCCCTGTTTACGCCCGTCAAAGGCGATTAAAATAAAACCGATGCCCAGCGTAGCCATGCAGAGCAGGCTGCCCAGGAAACGTATAAAGGCATTTCGCAGATCGAGCGGTGAACTATCAGTACGTATTATCTTGATGCTCATGCTGAGTTTGCCGACCGTCTGCCCGGCCGTCGCCCAGCAGACCACGAAATAGACCGTGCTGCCCACCAGGAAAACCAGCAGCATGCTTGCCATCAACCAGATGATGCCGGCGGAAACGGGCGCCCCCCTGGCGATATCGCCAAATGTATCAATCAGCTTGTTAGTACCAGGAAATATCCAGAAAAATGATTGGGATATAACACAATACAATACGTATAAACTGGCCACTAATAATAAGAAGTCGATCAGCGCCGCAGCTAACCTAATCCAAAACCCGGCGTACTCCAGCGCGTACTCCTTCGGTTTCTCTTTCAACATTGGCTCCTTATAGGCAGGCCGGTTACAACTGCTGGATGGCTGAAACGCCATTTAGTTCCGCCATTATTTTCGGTGGATATCGCTCAATGTGCAGAGGCCAGGGAGAGTTGCCTACTTTTCTTTGCCTTTACCTTTGGTGAGGGTTTTATACATCTCCTCGTATTCCCTCAGGCTCTGCCTCAAACGCTCTGCCAGGAGTTCCGCCTGTTTGAGCTTGCCGCGTGTCTCCTCAATTTGAGAAGTTATGTTAAAAAGCAACTCATTACGCCTGTTGGCGGCATCAACTTCAAACGTGGTGAAATCTTCCGGACCCTGTTGTTGAGGGGCATTTGCCAGCTGATTGTAGACATCGCCCTGACCCGCCGTGGGATCTTTTTTTGTCTGCCCGAATCTATCTTGCGGTCTCATTTCCGAAACCTCTCTTTTAATTAAAATTTATCACATCCGCAGACTAAATAGCAAAAAGCGCCAGTTTACCGTTTTTGCATCGAAGCCAGCACATTGCTCAAATCATCCGGTAATGCACAGGAGAATGAACGCATTTGCCCGCTTCCCGGAAGCCGTATCTCCAAGTAATGAGCATGCAGGAATTGACGGTTCAGAAGCTTGGATTTAAAACCATAGACAGGGTCACCCAAAACCGGGTAGCCGATAGCTGACAGATGTACCCGTATCTGGTGGGTCCTGCCGGTCTGAATACGCACTTCCAACAGTGAATATCCATCAATGTATTGTTTCACGTTGTAGTCTGTCCTGGCCTGACGTCCCCGGGATATAACAGCCATACGTTTGCGGTCAGCAGGGTCCCTCCCGATGGGTGCATCGATGGCACCCCGTTGAGGTACGATTTTACCCTTGACCAGTACAAGGTACCTTTTTATTACCGAGCGGGATTTAAACTGCTCAATTAGGTTAAGCCTTGCCTTTTCATTCCTGGCAATGACCATCAGTCCCGAGGTATCTTTGTCCAGCCTGTGCACTATACCCGGCCGCGGGGAATCACCGAAGGTTGACAGGTCGGGGAAACGTTTTAGCATCGCATTTACCAGAGTATGACGAGGATGGCCGGGCGCGGGGTATACGGTCAAGCCTGCCGGCTTATTTATCACAGCCAGGTCAATATCTTCGTATATAACTTCAAAAGGGATATCTTCTGCAGCAATCTGCGCCGGCTCAGCGGGAGGAATGACGATTTCGATACTGTCATGGTACCTGAGTTTGGCGGCAGGGCGGGAGACCTGTCCGTTTACCCGGATACAACCTTCTTCGATAAGCTTCTGCAGGTGTGCGCGCGTCAGTCCGATGGGGTATGCCGCCAGGTATTTGTCCAGCCGCACACCATCGGCTTCAACTTCAATAGTCTTCTTTTCCGGCTTCCGGTTCTGGCTCATGCTTCTTCCCGAACGTGATTAGCGCAACTACTGCCAGCAGAATTGCCCCGGTGGTAATGGCAGAATCAGCTACGTTGAAGGCCGGCCAATAGAAGCTGTCCCAAAGTCTCACATAGATAAAGTCGGTCACATGCCCCAGCCTCAAGCGGTCTATCAGATTACCCAGGGCGCCGGCAAAAATAAGGCTCAAGGCTATACCACCTGCCAGGCCAAGCTGTTTAAGGTAGCGAAAAAACAGCAGCACTACCACCAGTCCGGCCGCGGCTGCGATGCTCAGCAGGAAAGCCTGGTCGGTAAACAACCCGAAAGCCGACCCTGTATTCTGTACATGTACAATGGTCAGCTGTCCCATCGCAGGTAACGAACCGCCCAACGGTATATTATCACGGATCCACTGCTTGCTGAACTGATCCAATACGATAACTATGGTCACGATTACCAGGAAGATCAGGATATTCCACCACTTCCCTATGGCATGCGGTGCTTTCTTCATAGACTGTCTCTGCCCGCATGCATCACAATGAAGAGCCTGTTATCATTAGTGTCCGACATATCTCAGCCGCTAATTCTAACTCAGGCACGATTACATAACAAGCTGGTCGAGCATAGACCGTACCTGCCTGATAGTGTCGACCGCCTGTCCCCTCCAGTGGTTATTAGCGAAAATAAACGTATTCTCCGCTTCCCGGCCTATTTGACTTATCCCGGGCATCCACTCGGCTAATTCGTCACTCCGGTATGTATAATCATACCGTTCCCACGCGTGCTCATGCTTCCACCACTTAGAAGTGTTGCGGCCGTGAAAGCGGATGTATCCGTTCCGCCCGGTCACCTCAACTACGGGCGGAAGCAACCCGGGAAGCTGCGGTTCATCAACGCAGCAAAAGGACACGTTGTTCTGCCTCATCCAATCAAACGTTCCCGGATTTAGCCAGGCCGCATTACGAAACTCGATAACCAGCGGTAATTCACCCATCCAGTCCCTCAACCTCGCCAGGTAGTCGCGGTTAGCGTTAACATAATTGAAGCTGTAGGGAAACTGCGCCAGGATACATCCCAGCTTCTCAGCCTCAATCAGCGGTTGTAATACCCGGATAAATGACTTACAGGCGTCTTCAGCATGCTCACGATTATGGGTTATCTCCCGGTTGGCCTTCACCGAAAAAAGAAATCCCCCGCCGGTTTTCCTGGCGAGGGATTCCATTGCAGACACGCCCGGTAGAGTATAGTAGGTTGAGTTCAATTCCAGCGCATTGAATTCCTGCGCATAATAGCTAAGCCAATTCTTGCGCGGCAGTCCCGCCGGGTAATAAATACCGATCCAGTCATCGTAGCTGAAGCCACTCGTGCCGCAGTAAAACACATCACTCTATCCGCATAATAATCTGTGTATCTTAGCGGTCGATCAGGGCGAGGATACCCCAGACGATAAGGAAAATACCAAGGATCCACTTGGCCATATCAAACCAGAAAATGAGTAAAATACCGGCGATAATCGCAAGGACAGCTTTGGCCGTATTGCTCATAGAGAAATGCTTGCTTGCCATTAAATGCAACCCTCCTTATTAAAATGTACACGAAATGATAGTGATTTGAATCGGTGGTGTCAAACTACAATAAAGCGGCGGGCCTTTCGGCCCGCCGCTCTTTCAGCCAATTCATAATCCTGCTTAGACTTCGCGGAATTCGCCTTCCACCGTGCCTTCGTCCTTGGGCGGGGGAGGAGTTCCGCCGCCTGCTGAACCCGACTCACCGGGGCCTCCGCCCGGGGGAGGTGTGCTCTGCTGGTAAACGGCAGAACCGATTTTCTGCATGGAATCGTTAAGAGACTGCAGGGCGCTCTTTAAATAGCTTATATCCGTCCCCTGCAGGGCTGAACGTGTGGCAGCGATCTTCCCTTCCACCTCGCTCTTAAGATCGGCAGTGATTTTATCCCCGTATTCCCTGATAGTCTTTTCAGCAGAATATACGGTTGCTTCAGCTATATTCTTGGTTTCGACTTCTTCCTTTTTACGCGTATCCTCGGCCGCGTGCGCGTCGGCCTCACGGCGCATTTTCTCCACCTCATCCTTGTTAAGGCCGCTGGAAGCGGTGATGGTTATCTTCTGTTCTTTGCCGGTGCCTTTATCCTGGGCGCGGACATTGAGAATACCGTTAGCATCAAGGTCAAAGGTAACTTCGACCTGGGGTACGCCGCGCGGCGCAGGCAGTATTCCGTCCAAAATAAACCTGCCCAGCGTCTTATTGTCCCCGGCCATCGGGCGCTCGCCCTGCAGCACATGTATCTCGACGCTCGGCTGATTATCGGCGGCCGTGCTGAATACCTGGCTCTTGGAAGTCGGGATAGTCGTATTCCTGGGGATCAGCGGGGTCATCACACCTCCCAGGGTTTCGATGCCCAGCGTAAGCGGCGTCACATCGAGCAGGAGTATGTCTTTCACGTCTCCCTTGAGCACACCGCCCTGTATAGCAGCACCCAGCGCCACAGCTTCATCCGGGTTGATACCCTTAATCGGCTCCTTGCCGAAGAATTGCCGGACTATTTCCTGTACCTTCGGCATGCGTGTCTGTCCCCCCACAAGTATGACATCGGTGATCTGTGCTGCGGTTAACCCGGCGTCCGATAATGCCTTTTTGCATGGCTCGATACTGCGTTCAAGAAGGTCAGCCGCCAGTTGCTCGAGCTTGGCACGGGTCAGGGTTATATTTAAATGCTTGGGGCCAGATGCGTCGGCCGTGACGAAAGGAAGATTGATTTCCGTCTGACCGGTGGTCGAAAGTTCCCTCTTGGCTTTCTCAGCGGCATCTTTCAGTCTCTGCAGCGCCATCTTATCCTGCCGGAGATCGATGCCCTGCTCTTTCTTAAACTCGTCTATCAGGTAGTCCATGACCTTCAGGTCGATATCGTCACCGCCCAGGTGGGTATCGCCATTGGTTGACTTAACCTGAAAAGTGCCGTCTCCAAGCTCGAGGATAGAGATGTCAAATGTACCGCCACCCAGGTCATAGACAGCGATCATCTCCTCTTTTTTCTTATCCATTCCATAGGCCAGCGCCGAGGCCGTCGGCTCATTCACAATGCGGATAACGTTAAGGCCTGCTATGGTGCCGGCGTCTTTGGTGGCCTGCCTCTGGCTGTCGTTGAAGTAAGCGGGGACTGTGATCACCGCGTCGGTGACTTTATCACCCAGGAAAGCCTCCGCATCTAATTTCAGCTTCTGCAGTATCATGGCGGAGATTTCGGCCGGGCTGTATTCCTTGCCGCCCATGATAACCTTGGCATCCCCATTAGATGCCTCGACTATCTTGTAAGGCAGGCGCTTGATGTCATTTTGCACCTCAGCATCCTTGAATTTCCGGCCTATCAGTCGTTTGATACTGAATATGGTGTTCTCCGGGTTGGTGATAGCCTGCCGCTTGGCAAGCAGACCCACCTGCCTTTCTCCCTTTTTATCTATAGCCACAACTGACGGCGTCAGGCGCTCACCCTCCCTGTTTGTAATGATGACTGCTTCGCCGCCCTCCATCGTGGCTACCAGGCTGAATGTTGTCCCGAGATCAATACCTACTGTTCTACCCATTTTATCCTCCTGTACTTTATATTGAATTTATTTATACCGGTTAAATCACTGAATAATATTGCTGCATCACTGCTTGCCGTCTCCAGATGCCGTGTCTTCCTCCTGATTTCCCCTGCCTACCGCAACCTGCGATGCCCTAAGTACCTTATCCTTCATAATATATCCCTTCCTGTGCTCAGAGATGACCGTCCCGTCTTCTCCATCCTCATAGGTAACAGCCTCGTGAAGATTGGGATCAAAAGCTTTGCCCACGCATTCAATCTCTGTGCATCCGTGTGCCCTTAACGCGTCCTGCAACTGGCGTTGAATTATGCGGAAACCTTCGACCCAGGTCGAGTCGTTAAATTGCGGGTCCACCATGGTAAAGGCACGTTCCATATCATCTATGGCCGGTAAAATCGACCTGATCAGTTCAGCATTCGACCATTTCAACGATTCCTGCTTATCCTGTTCGGTCCTCTTTTTCAAATTCTGATAATCGGCTCTTTCCCTCTGAGCATCTGCCAGGTATTCAGCAGCTTTTTTCTTTTCCTCTAAAAGAGCTTCCTTGAGGTCCTCGATGTTTTCATTTTCCTGGGTAACTGGTTCCTCTGCCAAAATATCCTCCTACCCGGATAAATTACTTGTTAATCGTCACGGCAAACCCTGGCAACAAGCTCACTTAACAGACCGGAAATATAATTTACGGCCGAAATAGCTTTAGAGTAGTCCATCCTCTTGGGACCGATAACTCCAACTGTACCACGAGCCTGGTCGGGTACGCCGTAATTGCTCACGACAAGGCTTAAATCGTGCAGCGACGATTCACGGTTTTCTCCGCCTATAATGACCCTGACACCCTCTTCCGTAACCTGCCAGTCAATAACCTGCTTTAACCAGCCTTTGGCCTCTAAAAGTTCAAGTACGCCAAGCATCCTTTCCCTTTGCACGAACTCCGGTTGACCCAGCATCAGCCGCAAACCCTCAAGATAGGAATTGTCATATTCAATCATATCTTCACTGGCCATAATGTCCGATATGGTGCCCAGTATTTTTTTCTCCAGCGGTGATAAATCTAATTTATTACCTGCAATCTGCTTTCGCGTTTTACCACTATATTCCCGGTTAAATTTAACGGCAGTATCGCCTAATAGCTGCTGGCTCACCGTCTCATTAAAGCCAAGAGTCTGACGGCGCAGCACCGCGTTGCTTAATATAAGCACCATCATCGCCATATACTGGTTCATCTCCACCAGTTCGATATGCTTGAACTTGCATTCTACAGATTTCGGGAATGTCACAATGGCAGCGTTGCCTACAAGTTGAGACATAGCCGTGGCAGCGATTTTCAGCAGCCGGTCATATTCATCAACAGCAGCGTCCATCAACTGGCGGATACGCCTTTGGTCATCGCCGGGCAGACCTGCCTGTCCCGAGATCGTTTCCACGTAGAACCTGTATCCTTTATCCAGCGGTACACCGCCGGAAGAGGTATACGGCCTGGTGATAAAGCCTTCCTCCTCGAGAGAAGCCATGTCATTGCGTATCGTAGCAGGGCTTACCCCGAGGCTGTAATGGCGCAGAATAGCCTCTGATGCCACCGGCGTGGCCGTGGCAATGTATTCGCTTACTATTATTTTTAAAACCGAGTCCCGTCTTTTAAAGGCAGCCTTGCTCATTTTTTAGCACTCTCCGCTTTAGACTGCTAATTTACCCATATAATGTAGCACCCCGGCAATAACAAGTCAAAACAGCGCACAAATCAGGGCGACTGATCACAGTCGCCCTGATTTCTATAGCACTTTTTAATACGCCGGCCTATTTAGCTGAGGCTGTGACTTCAAGTATGACGTCTGTCCACTGAACGTATTGGGCGACGTTATTGCCGTTGGTGGTATGCTTCATAAAAGCGGCTTCCGCCTGAAACCTTGCAAGCCTGTTGTCCACCGCCGTGATAAGCTCGGGCGTCACATCCACTTCCACAACCGGCTTATTCAAATAACCTTCCGAGCGCTGGAAAGGTGACCCGTCCACGGAGCCGAATTTAGGCAGTGTATTACCATAGGAGATGTGCATCACCTGATAACCGCCTACACCCGTCACGGGATCGAATGGATCATCTCCCACCACCCTACTATCAATGAATTTAAGCCTGGCCTCCTTAATATCCATTCCTAAAAGCGGGAAAATATTGTAGCTGAAGAAAGCCCGGTAACCTATGTTCTTTTCATCGTCTCCCGCCTTGAACATACTGCCGTCCCTGTCACCCTCCGATGTAACCGTACCGCTCTCCTTGGGCACCATCTTGAAAGTTTGTACCCCGCTCGGGGCAGCAACCGGTATGACTATCTCCTGCCTGGTCTCGGCGCCCTTGCCGTCACCGGCCACTACGAAAATGCTGTAGTTGCCGCCTTTGCTGGGTGAAGTCCAGGTAACCCTGTTGCCTTCACCGCTCAGTGTACCGTCCCTGGCTTCCCATCTGTATTGTACCGAATCCCCATCCTGATCGCTGGCAATGCAGGTCAGGGTTGTCTGCGACGCAAATTGCAGCGAGGCAGGATCCGCGGTCAGACTAGTAATTGTCGGGGGATGGTTGGCACTGACGGCAATCTGTACAGTAGACTGGGCTGTCCCGCCTTTGCCGTCATCCACCGTAAGCTTGACCTCATAATTACCGAAATCTTTGGGCGCCCGCCAGGTTGTGTTGGCCCTGCCGTTTTCGACAAATTCCCCCCCGGTAGCTGTCCATTTGAAATTGATAATGTCCCCATTAGCATCGGAAACCACACTCTGCAGATTTACGGTGCCCCCGGGATAAGTCTGGTTTTGTGCAGCCGTTAAAGAAGCGATAACGGGTGACAGATTCCCTGTGGGGGCCGCGGGAGCTTTAGGCGCCTGGTCGGCCACCTTTACACAGGCTACCGGTATCATCAGGCTGACCACAACCAAAAGTATTGCCGCATGCAGTATTTTGCTTTTATCCATCTCAAACCTCCTGCGCCATTTATTACTTACTACGGTGCAAAGCTTATCATCAATATAAGGTCTGGCCACTCGATATAATCAATGGAATTATTGGCATTGCTGGCTTTATAGAACAGCGCTTCCAGTTGGAGCCTGCTAGCACCCGCGGCGACCAGATTGGTGATTTCAGCCGTAACGTCAACTTCATTCGGGGCTGAATTAAACAGTGCCCCGGCGCTGTAGAAATTGTCACCGGTAATGTTGTAATCGGGCAACCCCTCGCCGTAATTAACCTTCCAGAGCCTGAGTCCGCCCAGGGTATTGAAGGGGTCACCGGTGATATTTCCCGGACCAAATTTCAACTTTGCCAGCCTCACATTGGTCTTATTTAGCCCGAAAATATCAAAGCTGAAAAACGCGCGGTAGGTAAGGTTTTTCTCATCATCGCCTGCCCTGTACCTGGTGGTATCCTTATCGCCGGTCGAGGACACTGTTCCGCTTTCGGGCCTGACCTGCTTGATGGTAATCTCATTGCTCGATGGTGAAACGTTAACCGTAATTGTCTGCTTCGACTCCGCGCCTTTGCCGTCGCTTACCGTGCAGGTGATGCCGATATCACCATTCTTGTTGGGCGATATCCATGACACCTTATTGCCCGACCCTGAGATGGTCCCGTCCCCGGCGCTCCAGCTATACCGGACGATATCACCATCAGGATCATTAGCAACGCAGGTAACGGTGGCGCTTCCGCCCGGCAGAACATTTTGCCGGTCCGCTGACAGGCTGGTTATGACAGGAGCCCTGTTACTGGATACCGTAATTGAGGTCCGGGCCTGGGCCAGGCCTCCTTTGCCATCCTCCACCGTCAAGGTTATCTCGTAGACACCACTCTGCGACGGCGCCTGCCATATGTTATTTTGCCCGGATCCCCCGAAACCTCCACCGCTCGCCGACCACTTGTAATTCAAAGTTCCGTTCCCCGGGTTAATTACCGAACTTTCAATAGCGACCGTTCCTCCGGGAGTAGTCTGATTCTGCACAGGATTTAAACTCTGGATGCTAAGTTGCTGATTGCCCTGTGGCGCCGCGACTTTTACACACGAAACCAGGCCAAACGACAACAGCACCAGGGGAATTAATACAAATACGAGGACTCTTCTTCGATACATTTTTACTCTATCCTCCTCCCTGAATTTTGTAAATGCAGTATAACCAAATTACCTTGTAATGACAATCTGAACGATATTCATTTTGCCGAACCTGTTATCAGGTAATCCCGCGCTTTCCAGGCATCCGGCGACGTCAATTGCGCGCTGAAATTCCACATTTCCCCGGGCTCGAGAAACCCCCTGGATGTTGATGCTGTTCCAATTATATTCTTTTGCTCGTCATAGAATGTAACTTCTATCACAGGGTTATCGATAGGTACCTTGCTGCTATTCCTGGCCGCCCCGGAAACTATCGCTACGCTCTTGGTGCTATTCAGATCACCCGTGAATTGCCGCACGCTAAGCTGATGGCTGATTATATCCAGGCCGGCGCTTGTCGCGCAGGCCATACCCGGCAGCACTAATAAAACAACCTGCAGCAACAGCCAGTAACGGTAACTACGTGAGTCCTTAATCATCTGACTGCAAGTATATACGAACCCTGCATTCCCGACAATATGCGCAGATCTCTATTTACTGAACGTCGATATGCTGTATTTGCCCACTTTCCACGCTTCTTGCCCCCTGAGCTCAACACTGAAATTCCAAGTCTCGCCGGGCTCCAAACGCCTGCAACTGCTCGAATATACATCCAGTTTATTCCCCTCGAAATCATAGAATGTCACACTGACCCCACAATCTTCCAAAGGCCAGGCGCCCGTGTTCCTGGCTATTCCTTTTACGACCGCAACACTCTGCGCCGCATCGGTTGTATACTCGGATACTATTATATTGTGCTCAATAACCTGAAAGCCCGTCCCGGCTGTGCATCCTGTAATACCTGCAAGCAGCACCAATCCAACCAGGCACGCCCGGCATTTAAAACGCACTTTACCTGTTACTTGCAACATTTGCTGGGGTCGCGCACAATAACAGTGACTGTGACTGTCTTATTAGCGGAGTTGCCGCGGCCATCGTCCACTGTGGCCATAATATGAAAATCACCATAGGTCCTGGGAGCTTCATATGTAATCTTTGTCGCGTCGCCGGCAGGGTCTTTGATGATTGTGCCATTGTCACACGCCCAGTTGTATTTCAATGCGGCGCCGTCCGGGCTGCTGGCAGAGCAGATTACAACAGTATTACCCAGCGGATAAAGAGTGGTGTGCTCGGCAACAAGCGATGAAATAAGCGGCGCATGCGCATTAATACTTGCGGCAGCACATCCCCCTGCGAAACTGGCAAGCATAACCGTTAATAAGAATACAAGTAAAGGTTTATAAATCTTCAAAGCGATCTCCCTGCAACATTTAATAAATCAAACGTATATATGATAAATTTAGCCGTGTTTTTTAGCAAATTGAGTTTGTGAAATCCGCTCCTGTTAATGTATGCTTTATACAAATAATGAACGAGGTTTGCCATGTCTGACTTTCAAGCTAAAATCGAAAACCTTCTGAAAAGAACAGCCGCAAATAATATCTGGAGGCAGAGGGAATGCATCAACCTGATACCCTCCGAGTCGAGCCCGAGCCTTTTGGTGAAGCTGTGCGAGATATCAGACCCGGTCGGCCGTTATGCCGAACACCGGACAATGAAGGGCAAGGAAATCTATTTTTACCAGGCAACCGATTTCATCCGTGATGTCGAAGATGAACTGAGAAAAGAACTTCAACTTTATTTCGGCTGCAGCAATATAGAATTGCGCCCCATCAGCGGCAACATGGCCAACGAGGTTGTTTTTAAAGGCATCGTCAAATACCTTAACCGCGAAAAACCCAAGAACCAGCCTTTGCGCAAGATGCGCGCCGTTATCAACAACGACCTTACCAAGGGTGGCCACCTGAGCGCACAGCCGATGGGCGCCCTTTTCAATTTCGTTGCCGATAACCTCGAGACGGGACGGGAGAACGTCTACCACTTCCCGGTTCTGCAGGATAACCCCTATAAAGCCGATACAGGCAAGCTGGGCGACCTCATACAATCCGTAAAACCGGAACTAATCATTTTCGGCAAAAGCATGTTCCTCTGCAAAGAACCGGTAAGTTTCGTTTCGGAAATCGTCAGCAAAATGGACCCGCGGCCCATTCTGATGTTCGACATGGCACATGTACTTGGCCTCTATGGCGCCTTTCAGTCACCGTTCGCAGAGGGCGCCGATATAGTGACAGGCAGCAGCCATAAGACTTTCTTTGGACCGCAAAGAGGCATTGTTGCCGGAAACATTAAACAGGGAACAGGCCTGGAGAAACTCTGGATAGAGATCAAGAGCCGTGCTTTCCCAGGTTCAACCAGCAACCACCACCTCGGCACTCTGCTCGGACTGCTGATGGCCACCTATGAAATGAACGAATTCAAACAGGCTTACCAGGAGCAGGTAATTACGAACGCGAGGGCCTTTGCCAGGGCGCTTAATAACCTGGGCATAAAAGTTGAGGGTGCTGCTGCTGAAGGCTTTACTGAAACACACCAGGTGGTCATCCGTGTCAGGCAATACGGTTTGGGTGAAGACATCGCACGCAGGCTTGAAGATAACAACATAGTCACCAACTATCAGGCACTGCCGGATGATGACAGCTTCATTAGCTCCAGCGGCATCCGAATGGGCACGCAGGAGATGACGCGCTTTGGCATGAAGGCGGCAGATTTCGAGAAATTGGCGGAGTTAGTGGCTGATTGCATTATAGCGAATAAACCGGTAAAGAATAACGTTAAGAAATTGCGCGGTAATTTCCTGGCAATGCATTATTGCCTTTCCCCGGAGAAGTCTATCGGGTTGGCAGCCGGGGTTTTATCCTCCATCCTCCCCGGGGACCCATATCTGAACAAATTTGCCGACAATTTGAAATCTCTGTCCGGCAAGTGACATATCCGGACGCAACTCCTCCTGACCGGGCTGCTTGGCGCGGCGCCTCCTGATGATAATTGCCCGCAATTACACTTTCAGCGTTAAGAAATAGCCGGCGCTATTGAACCAGTACATTGAGCTTGAAGGTCTGCACAGCCTTCTCACCACCCTGCCAGTTCCTGCTGTATTCAAGATATACCGTGCTTGTGCCCAGCCCCATTGCCTCAAAGGTCCAAACGGCATTTCCCGGGACGCCTACCATGCCTGTATTAGCCGGAGCTACGAATTTATAGCTTTTCTGTTCAAGTACCTGGGGGTCGCCAATCTGCGCTTTCTCAGACCACTGGAAACCGGTAGTGGGATTGGAGCAGAGTGTCACTACAATTTTATTGCCCATTTTGACGCTGATATCCTGGACGATGTTGGCCTGCTTGGAAAACTGGTCACATGTCACAGTAACGGGAACTTCTGCCTTAGCGGCAGGGGCACATCCACACACCAATAGCAGGAGGAGCATAAAACCTAATGTAATTGCACTTTTAGCCATATCTTCCTTGCCTCCTCAATTACTTACCTGTAATATCCAGGCCATTTTAAACTGAACTGCCTGAGTTTTCAATAGACCGGTACCGTATTTTATTTTTCTTGACAACTGTAAAGGCCAAGAATACAATTTGCCAACAATCGTACCGTAATATGTCTACAAATTGAAAAATAACTGGCAGGTCAGGCCGGGTGACAAATTCGGCCGGCCTAAGAGACTTAAAATCCGGCCTTTGCGGCGCGTCCTGCGTACCACGCATCTATTCAGCATTGCTTACGGTGATGTAGGATCGTCAATTTACTATGCGCTGGGTGTTGTCGCCCTGGCCGCCAGTGGCGCGACTCCTTTAGCGCTCGGGCTTGCGGGCATAGTCTTCGTATTTACCGCTCTATCTTACGCTGAAGGCACCGCGATGTTCCCCGAATCCGGCGGGTCGGCCAGCTTTGCGCGTCACGGTTTCAATGATTTCACGGGATTCGTAGCCGGCTGGGGGTTGATGTTCGGTTACATAGTAACCATCGCTATTTCATCATTCGCTATCCCGTCATACCTGGGCCTGTTTTGGGCGCCGCTAAAAGCATCCCCGGTCGTGATGACAACTTGCGCCATGCTGATCGTTACTTTCTTGATGACCATAAATGTCATCGGCGTCAGAGAATCGTCCCTCTTAAATATCGCCCTGGCCATCCTGGACCTGGCCACGCAGTTGCTTTTAATTACACTGGCACTGCTATTTTTCTTTAACCCGCAGATCATTATCGAGCGTGTTTTAAACTACTGGCCTTCACCTCAGGATATGCTCTTCGGTATAGCTATCGCCGCCATCGCCTTTACAGGACTGGAGACCATATCGCAAATGGCCGAGGAAACCAAGCGGCCCGAGGTGCGCGCACCCCGCGCACTGATCATAATGACCATAGTTGTACTGCTTGTTTATGCGGGGATTTCCGTTTCAGCTTTCTCCACGATGACTCCCACCGAACTGGCACAGAACTGGTCAACCGACCCTATAGCGGGTATAGCCAGCAAACTTTCACTGGGGATGGTCCCGGCAGACATGGTAGCCAAATTTTTCCATACCGAAGCTCACCAGGTAGTATTCACCTGGATACTTACAGGTATACAGCGCACACTCCCTGTTCTGGTAGCTGTACTGGCGGCAACCATCCTCCTGATAGCCACCAATGCGGGCTTGCTCGGCATCTCCAGGCTGTCATTCTCACTGAGCAGATTCAAGCTGGTGCCGGAGATAATGGGCAGCGTGCACCAAAGGTTCAAAACACCTTATTTTTCCATCATCTTATTCTCCGGTATCGCCATTGTTTTACAGTCACCCGGATTCTTTATCCCCAATATGTACTCAAACCTGGGCGGACTTTATGCTTTCGGTTCCATGTTGTCGTTTGCAATTGCTCATGCTTCAATACTGGCGCTGCGTGTGAAGATGCCGGAAATCGAAAGGCCTTTCAGATTGGGGTTGAACATCAGGTTCAAGGGACGTGACCTGCCGCTGACGGCCATACTGGGCCTGCTTGGAACTATTGTAATCTGGATAGTGGTGGTTATAATGCAACCGTATAGCCGCTGGATCGGGTTCGCCTGGATGGGCGTCGGTGTATTTATTTACTGGTACACGCACAGGCAGGGTAAAGCGGGCAACGATAAGACAGCCAGCAATGCAATTGAAACTGCAGTTTCATCGTGATTGGATTAACGTAGATAGCCACACTATAATGGTAATTGATAATTATGGTCATTGACAGGATATTAGTTGCAGCGCGCGGCAACGGAGTCGACCAGGTAGCTGTGGAATTGGCCTGCAAGATTGGAGGGAAATCGAAGGCTAAAATATATATCGTTTATGTCCTTGAGGTTAACCGCAGCTTACCCGTCGATGCTATAATAAGACCTGATATCGAGGCTGCCGAAAAGGTACTGCTCGAAGCTGAAGAGTATGCGCAGGCACATGATTTCGAAGTCGAAACGGAGATTATCCAGGCGAGGGATGTCGGCCCTGCGATAATTGAGGTTGCCCGCCAAAACAACGTTGATCTCATTGTAATGGGCATGAGCTATAAAAAGAGATTTGGCTCTTTCACTATGGGCAATGCCGTTCCGCACGTTTTAGAAGAAGCACCCTGTAGAGTGTTGATATGCCGGGAACCGAAATCTTAAAACACAATAAACTTGTGATTGTCATCATGGGTTGCGGCCGGGTGGGCGGCAAACTGGCCTCCATGCTGGATGCCGCAGGACACAGGGTAACCGTGCTCGATATAGACGGCTATAGCTTCAGGAGGCTACCGCCCACTTTCAGCGGGACGGCCCTCATCGGCAATGGGACGGATGAAGATATGCTGCGCAAGGCAGGCATCGAGGGCGCCAGCGCCTTCATAGCCCTGACACAGGGTGATAACCGTAACGTCATGGCCGCGCAGATAGCCAAGCACGTATTCAAGGTGCCCAGGGTGATATGCCGGATCTACGATCCCCTGAGAAAGGACATCTACGAGCAACTGGGGCTGGAATCCATCAGCCCGACCGAGGTCTTCGCGGACCTGCTTTTCAACAGGCTGGAGAATGTTAAATAATGGCTAAATCCCTGTATATTGTTATCGTGGGTGGAGGTAACATCGGTTATTACCTGAGTAAGGCGCTGTTGAACCAGGGACATGAGGTACTGATAATAGAAAAGGATGTGCGGAAATGTGAGCGGCTGGAAGATGAACTGGGCAGTTGCTGCATGAGGGGAGACGGATGCGAGACGGCCGTATTATCGGAGGCGGGACTTAACAGGGCGGATGTTTTAATTGCTACGGCCAGCCAGGACGAGGATAACCTGGTTTCATGCCAGGTTGCCAAGCATCGCTTTAAAGTGCCGCGCACTATAGCGCTGGTCAACAACCCGATAAACGACAGGATATTTAAGAAACTCGGAGTAGACGCCACGATATCGGTAACCAACACGATACTGGAGCACGTTGAACAGGAGATACCGGCGCACCCCTTGATTCATCTTCTGACCATGAGCGGGCAGATGGAAGAGGTCGTGGAGTTGCTCATCACCAGGGACTCTCCCTCAGTCGGCAAATCAATTGGTCAGATAAGGTTGCCGGCCGATACTACCATCGCCTTAGTCATGCGTGAAAACGAGCGACCGAGGATACCTGATGCCTCCACAGTTCTCAGGGAAAACGACCGTGTAATCGCGCTGACCACAATGGACAGCGAAAAAATCCTTGAAAAGCTGTTGCTGAGCTAAATCCCTATACTGACAGCCGCGGCAACCCCTCTTTCAACTTCTCATAGGTGGTTTTCAGGCCCTCGGATATAACCCGTGTATCTGCCACCACAGACATAAAATTATGGT
>CAIMUM010000229.1 GCA_903844685.1 uncultured Dehalococcoidia bacterium | reverse complement strand
TGGCTGGGGTCACAGCAGTCCGGCCGGATTGCTTTAATAACAATTGGAGGTAGCGGTATGCGGAAACAATATTTGTGGATTCACCATTTCTTAAAAGTAGTAGCCATATTGTGCCTGTGCCTTGTGCTGGCGGTTATCGTCATCTCCGCTTCAACCACCAGCACGGCCGGGGCCACGGCCAACGGACCCCTGCCGCAAATCAAGTCATTCACTGCCGAACCTTTAACATTGAAAGACAACGAATCAGCCATATATAAATTCGAAGTATTGGGGGCTACGAACTTAGAGTTAATTGAGGCGGGCTCACTTCTTAAACTGATCAGCGGTCCTCCCGATGCAACCATTAAAGGGTCTGTCCGGGGGATGACTCCCAATCAATTCCGTACGGGTGACAGCAATGAGTTCAACTCCATACTGAGGGTCAGTAACGGGAACGGCACGGTGGATAAGATGCTGACACTATCTTATGTTATTGTGCGCCAGCCGAAGCTTGAACTGCCAGCCGGGCAGACGGGAGCCGTTGAAAACCAGACCGAATCACGTGCTCCTAAATGGTTAGCCCAGTTTTCCTCACCAGTTTCTTTAACCTCGTCGACTGCATCTATTGTGTCTCCCTGGCCACCTCCGTTTGCGAAATGCCCCAGCGGCTGCGACAAGTGCCTGAGACCCGAGGAGGCGGCAGCCCTTGGGTCAAACCAGAAATGCCTGGAGCAGCCCTGCTACTACTCTCCTGATAAACAGCAAAATTGGTATTGCTACAAGCCTGGTACGGGCTGGTGCTGCAGCAACGGCAAGTACTCCCCGGCCTCCAAAGAGCAATGCGGCAAAGTGGGAGGAAACTGGTATGCTACCGAGGCAGAGGTGATCAAAGCTTGCCAGCCTGCAACAGGCTGGTTCTGCACTGGCGGCAAGGTGTTCCAGGGCACTTCGGCCCAGGCCACACAGGCTGGGGCTTTCTTGTATACAACCGAGGCGGAGGCAACCAAAGCCTGCCAGCAGCAGGGATACTGCTGCCAGAACGGCCGGCTCACCTCGGCAACCCTGTCCACGTGTAAAGATGCCGGAGGCACATTCTATACCGACCCGAACCAGGCTGGGCAAGCCTGCCAGCAGCAGGGGTACTGCTGCATTAACGGCCAGCTCTCCACAACTACTGCCACTGCCTGTAAATATGCGGGCGGCACCTTCTACACCGACCAAACCCAGGCGAGGGCATGCTACCTGCAGGCGACTTGCTGGTGCTGCTCAGGTGGGAAGGTCTTCCAGGCCACACAGTCTTCCTGCAGCAATTCCGGAGGCAAATGTTATTCCACGCAATCCCAGGCAACAGCGGCCTGCTCTTACAGGCTAAAAACCGATACCGTTCTGCCTTTTGTACCTATACAGCCTACCCAGCCCCAAACGATCAAGTGACGGTTTCAATATGACACCGTAAGAGCAGTCAGGTATTTTTTAATTGCGGAAAAACGGAGGTTGTGAAATGAGGTTATCGAATTTTAAAACAGGCCGCCGGGCAGCGGGCTTTTTTAGATTATGCCTGGGCATTATTATTTCAATGATGTTGGCCACGGGAGGTATGGCGCTGAACATGGCGTGCTTGCCTTCTGCTTTTTTCATTACTCCTGCTGTTTGGGTTGCTCCTGATCCCGTGACAAAATGTGTGCCATTTGCATTAAATCCCTCATTTACTACTTCAGGCACCGTCTGCTCTGGTTATCATCCGGCGAGTTTCGTTTTCTTCTGGCCCGGCCCTGGAATTCCGGGGTGGGTAATTGTGGATAACGCCACAGGGGCACTTTGGGGTTGCGCCGATAATACAGTCGTACCCGGGGCCTATACCTTTCAGGTTGGCGCCACCGGGTATAATGCAGATTGCGGGCCAGTTTTCAGCGCCGATGCGACGGCGACCGTCACTCTCAATGTCATAGACAATGCATCTGCCCCCCTGACCATCAACCCGACATTTTACGCGGCGGCATGGGAGAACATGCCATTCACCATGACGCTGAGCGCCACCGGTTGCTCGGGAGCATATAACTGGAGCGCGACGGGGTTGCCCTCCGGGCTGACAGTGACAGACCCTGTCGCAGGGATCATCTCCGGCACGCCAGACCCTGGCACCTGTGGCGTTTATACGGTGACGGTAACCTGCACCGATACAGGTTTCTGCCCCACATCGGGCTGCTGCCCGCCCGTCAGCCGCCCCTACATTCTTTATGTCGATTGTTGGGGTGGTCCTGCTATCCCGTATCCTGTTAGCAGTTGTGATTTCACCGTCCAAATCGGCCCCGGCCTTACACAGGGGCAGACATCGGTAATGATCGACGGCATACAGGAAACCGCCCTTGCAGGTGGTGGATCGGAAACTTTTACGTCAATCCCGTGCCGGAGCCGTATCGTGTTAGTAAGTGATACCGTTCAGGGCCTGGATGTCAACACCCGGTTTAAAGTCACAAGTCAAAATCCTCAGACAGTGACTGACATCTACACCACTGCCTATTTCGATTATGCTCAAGAGGTATTGATCAATACAGCCAGCGACCCCTCTGGGGTCACCCAACCACCAAATTCAGGCTTTTATACCACGGGCAGTAATTTTATCTCTACGGCGCCAAGCCCCGTTATTTCCGACAGCCAGCAAAGCATAGAATATATTTTCCGTGACTGGAGATTGCCCGATGGCAGCACGCGCACCGGCAGGGACCTGCTGTTTACCGTCAATACAGGGGGAACCGTGACCGCAGAATACGATACCTTCTACCTCTTGAC
>CAIMUM010000228.1 GCA_903844685.1 uncultured Dehalococcoidia bacterium | reverse complement strand
TTGCCCGGTCGGCTGTATCCATATCGGGGCGCTAAGGGAACCGCACCCCGCCGAGCCCTTCTTTTATAAAACATCGATGATTTCCTATGATTATGAGCCGATATATGCCCTCGGTTCGATGCTTGGCATATCGGAGGCGGGCGGACTATTGAAACTGATTGACCTGGTGGAGATGCTCGGACTTGACGCCATGAGCACGGGGGTAATCCTTGCCTGGGCTACCGAGGCACAGGAGCGTAAGCTCATTTCATTGAATGAAATCATGGATATAAAGCTATCCTGGGGCGATTGCTCATCTTATATGCAGGCGATAAGACTCATTGTTGAGCAACCCAACGATTTTTACCGGGCCCTGGCCAGGGGGGTTGATCACGCCTCGAATATCTACGGCGGCAGAGATTTTGCCCTGGCATTCGGAGGCAACGAGATGCCGGGTTATCATACCGGGCCCGGCGCATATGCCGGCATATTGATCGGCGCCAGGCACAGCCACCTCGATAATGCCGGGTACAGCTTTGACCAAAAAGTGGCCGGTGATAACCTGCCTGAACCCATGGAGATGGTCAGTACACTGCTTAAAGAGGAGCACTGGCGCCAGGTTTTATCGAGCCTGGTCATCTGTTTTTTTGCCCGCGGTATATATTTACCGGAGGTTACGCTCAAGGCGTTACAGACTGCAGGGTTTGACCTGTCAGCGGATGATTTGCTCAGGATTGGTAAAGAAATACATGCTAATAAATACAGGTTTAAGATACGTGAGGGGTTTGACCTGGACCTGCAGGCCCGGCCCAAGAGGATATTTGAAACCAGCACGCCGCTGGGCAACCTGGACAATAAATACCTGTCGGACGCGTTGATCAGTTTTAAAAAGCTGATGGGATTCAACTGAAGGTATGACAGCAGGTTTATTTAGTGGCCGTTAGCCTGCGGTAAGGGCATTTGGACACGCCGCAATGCATGCAACGGTTGAAACCATCCAATCTCTGACCTACGCCGATACCTGCACATACGGTGACAGATTTCCTGGGGATCATCATGCATTGATCATTCAGCCTGACATCGATCGATGCCGCCGGTATCAGGTTAAAAATCAGGCGTTGATCCGTTAACGGCCAATCGAGGTAGCCGGGATTGAGCCAGGGCCCGGTTTCCAGGTCATGTTTGGCCAACCGCTCGCAGGCATAGTATTGTACCCGGAAACCGACGACGCCCAGCGCTACTGTGCCGGCGATGTCGAGGTTTAACGCCTCAGTATGTTTCCCCTCCGATATCAATTCCGAGACCTGCTTTTCTAATCTGTCCCCTATCGTATATAAAGCGACGCCCAGCGTTTTACTGCCCTGCCAGAATGAGCTTATTTGCCTGCCGGTGCTGAACCGCATACCGCCATCAAGGATTACGGAGTCGGCGGTCAATTGCTGTACCGCGAATTCCTGGTAAAGCGCCCTGGGATCGACCAGGTTATGCGCTTCTTTCGCGGCTTGCTCCACCATATCCCGTATCGCCTGGCCGGGTTTGCGCTTTTCGTTGTACCCGTGCACGGCGAGTATGAGTTGAGGATCGATTTGAACTTCTAATTTGTTGATAAATTGAGCCGCGGGCATATGATATAATAGCAGCCCTGCAGGGCTGCCACAATGCATATAAGCAAAGTTATCTTGCGCCGGGCTAAATACCTGTCCCGTGATTGCGATTTGGAATATAATTAGCCATAAACCGGCACAATGAAAGGTGGTAACAGAGATGGAAAAAGCGAAACACAGGTTATTTGACGCTATCGGCAATACGCCTATTGTGGAATTAACAGGATTTAACGGTATGAATCCGGACGTAACGATCTATGCAAAGCTGGAGGGAAATAACCCGGGAGGGTCGATCAAGGACAGGCCTGCCTATTATATGATTGTTAAGGCCGAGGAATCCGGGCAGCTTACCAAAGATAAAATAATTGTGGAACCAACCTCGGGCAATACCGGTATAGCGCTGGCCATGATCGGTTCTGCCCTGGGCTATAAGGTCAAGTTATTTATGCCCGAATGCGTCAGCACGGAGAGGCAGCTTTGCCTGCAGGCCTTCGGCGCCGAGGTTGTACTGACGCCGGCCAAGGAGGCTACGGATGGGGCTATCCGCCGGGCATGGCAATTTATTGAAAAAGAACCTGAGAAATACTTCATGCCCAACCAGTTCGATAACCCGAATAACCCGCTGGCGCATTATGAAACCACGGGTCCTGAGATATACCGGCAAACAAATGGAGATGTCGACGTTTTTGTAGCGGGATTGGGAACCGCGGGCACCCTGATCGGTACCGGCAAATATTTGAAGGAAAAGAAGCCGGGTGTAAGGGTTGTGGCGGTAGAGCCGACCGAGGGCCATACCATACAGGGGCTGAAGAATATGACCGAGTCAATTAACCCCGGGATCTACGACCCGCGGGGTTTTGATGAGAAGGTTGTTATCGAAGATGATGAGGCGTTTGAAACGACCAGGCTGCTGGCAACTAAGGAAGGCCTGTTTGTAGGTATGTCCAGTGGCGCCGCCGTGTCCGCGGCATTAAAGGTGGGAAGGCAAATGGACAGGGGCATCATTGTGGTCATACTGCCGGACCGTGGTGACAGGTATTTGAGTACCACGCTGTTCAGGTCGGTATGTGCCAAGTGCCCGCCTTAATGTTGCGCCGTCGCGGATAATTCAACTCTTGCCGGGTACCAGGTATTGTATGGTGCCGTCCGGCACAATAGCGGCCTTGGCGCCGGAGGGGAAATCCTCTTCCAGTATTTCCATCACATCCTGCCATCTTTTGACCCATTTTGTGCCCGGGATGCAAAGCCAGTCGGCCATTGAATGCTCGAATTGCGGGCAGAGCACAATAACACGCTTAATCCAGGGCAGTGAAAAATTAACGGCCTGGAACTGCCTGCCCCGCACAGATTTGCCGAAGCTGCCGATAAGGTGGTGCACAACCTGACCGGCCGGGCAGTCCATGACCAGCACCAGGTCTCCGCCCTTCTCAACCAGCAGGGTGATGCCGATGATCAGGCCGATGATGGCCTCGTTGCCCTTGCAGTAATTGTTGACCACGGCGACATCCGTGCCCGGCGCCGGTTTAGTGGCATAGTGAGCCAGGGCATCCCCGGCCGCCGCCTGGTATTCCCGTTCAGGATTGCCGCAATATATGGCGCAGGGGAGGCCGTTTCCGTTAACCAGCACATCGACCTTGAAGTCCAGGCCGGCTATGCCGGCCGCCTCATTGAAGTCGCGCGCCATGGGATTATCCTGGTAGTTGGACATGCCCAGCAGGTTGCCCTTGCCATCCTCCCTGTATTTATACTCCAGCCGGTGATAGGCCTCGATGGAATCTATGGCAGCCACGCCGGGCAGGATGATCTTGCCCCCGCCGCCGAAGCCGGTTTGCGGGTGGGTGATAACTGAACCGATCCCTATCTTCAGGTCGCAACTCATGACCTCGGAGTTTACATAAAGCTCAGTACCCTGTGAAGTAGTGCCGGCATAGGTGCAGTTCTCGTAGATGTTGTGGTTGTAGACGGGGAAACGGTCGAGGATGTCTTGCCCGAGCTTCTTAACGAAGTCTTCGTAGCTGTGGGCGCCGTGGCAGCCGGAGGAGCAGATGAAACGTATAGCCTGTTCCGCTATACCGGCTTCCTTCAGTTCCGCCAGGACAAAGGGCAACAGATCTTTTACAGGAGTGGGGCGGGAGATATCATCGAAGAGTATGGCTACCTGCCGTTTGCCCCTGGCCAGTTCATGCAGCCGTGGTGAGCCTATGGGGCTGGCAAAGCCGGCTGCGATCTGTTTGGGGGTCAGTGGTGGGCAGTCATGCCCGGCCATGCGGCAGTGAACTATATCCCAGTTACCGGGGAAATCCAGCTCCAGCGTACCGGCGCCGTGCCAGATGCGATGGGGCAACCGTACCCGTTTAACAGTCATCGGGCGGAATTATATAATGTGGACCAAACTGCAGCAACTGGCTGTTAATCCAAGTTAGAAAACAACCTGTAGGATTTATCGATGGGCGGCATCTTGGGTTCGACGGCTTTTTCCGCATCGATAAGCTGGGCGTAGACCGGGTCTGATTGCCAGCCGTCTATATGCAGGTCGCGCTTGATGGCAGCCTTGTACCTGTTCCAGTCGGCGCTGAAATACAGGAATATCTGCTGTGCCGCGCGTGAGCCTTCGCCGTGGATATGGTCTATCTGGTAGTAGTTGTGGGTCATGTCCTTGATCATGCGGATCACCTTGATCCGGTCGGCGGTCGGTACGCCGGCCCTGGCGCCCAGGTATTTCTCTATGTAATCATGCGTTTCCGGGTTCTTCCAGTCGCGGTAACTGGGAACGGTAGTGGCAATGCCGCCGCAGATGTCCTGGGCTATCTGGCACATCTGGTGGAAGCTGTCGGCAAAAATAAACTTGGCCGAGTTGGTCAGCATGAGATCGGGCACCATCATTCCGGATGCTTCGTCCAGTGTTGCCTTGATACAGGACATTTCGCCGAGGTTGGCCACGGTATTGGTGATCATCGCCATCCAGGCTAACTTGTTCCTGACATGCTCGTATTTTTCCAGGCCGTTGTATTCGGTTATCAGCCTCACCGCGCCGGTAAGTTTTTCCAACTCGCCGACCATCTTGCAGGTGCCGAAAAGCCGGTGAAAGCTGGCAAAGCCGTAGGTTATATCACGCGAGAATTGCCATTCCTGGCACATAAACACCCTTTCCCAGGGGATAAAGACGTCGTCAAAGACGATCAGGCATTCGGTAGGCTGCAATCCCCATGCGTGCGGGTAATCCCAGGCTGCCTCTTCCCCGTACGTCCTGGTTACCGGTTCGACAGCCAGCAGCTTGATACCCCTGGCGCCCAGAGGTACGGCAAATGAGAGGGCGTAGTCCCTGTCATCCTCGCCGTGGGTGCGGCAGGGCAGCACGATGGCCTCGTTGGCGCAGGGCGTGGCGCTGATATGTATCTTGGCGCCGCGCACGGTAATGCCGTCCTTCTGCTTATCAACTACGCGTAAATAGAAATCCTTGTGCTGGACCTGCTGGGAAGCGTGAAGGCTGCGGTCTCCCTTTACGTCGGTCATAGCCCCCGTGATGCCCACGTCGCCCTTCTGCAGGAACTTGCGGTAGTTCTCAACGCGCTGCACGTAACCGGTGCCCAGTGCCCTGTCCATCTTATTGGCGGCTAATGTACAGGCTGCCAGGGCATCCACACCCATGCAGTGTACCAGGAAGCCGCCGCCGGAGCGTATGCCGGTGATAAAACATTCCCGCCTTCTCAGCAATTCCTCTTTGCTGCGGGGCGGTGTGAGGAGGAAATTGACGTCCTCGCCATCAGCGTCTTTAGTGACATAAAGATCGTGGAACTTTGGATCGTTGGGCATGGCAAAATCCAGCGCTGCGGAACGGATGATGGTCCTCAGCATGGGATGGGTCCTCACATCCCTGACCCTTTCCCCCAGGCAGTAAACGACCCTTCCGTCATCCAGGCTCTCTAAATACTGTTCTACCGTCCTTATCATGAAATAACCTCCCGCTGATATTTGTAATTTTCTGTATGTGAATCCCGGTGTTGATAAAAGAACTGCGCCATGTTATTTCCGGTATTTGACAAATAGTAAGCGACAGGTTGATAATTGGGCAACATTCAACTGGTTACTGAACGTTCAGTAACCACATCATAGCGTATCAAGAGGAATGATGTCAACAGCTATCAAGGCTAATAGCTCCAATGAGAAACTGGTGCAGGAGAGGCGGGACCAGATCCTCAGGAGTGCCATCAGGCTGTTCAATAAGAAGGGCTTTGACGGTACGAGTATGCGCGATATCGCGCGGGCCTGCCGCATGACCTCCGCCAATATCTATAATTACATCAGCGGCAAAGAGGATATCATCCGCCTTATTCTGGAGGCCGGGCATGAGCAAAGCTACAGGTTTATCGCGGAGGCGGAGGCGGGATTGGGAAAGCTTGCCGCGGTTGAAGCTTTGAAAAACGCCGTCGCGCTGTTTTTCAGGCATATCGATAAAAACCGGCCGGGTGTGACTTTTTTATACCGGGGGATGGCGTCGTTCAAGGAAGATATACGCTCAAGCGTTTTGAAAGTCGAGGCGGATGAGACGGAGGTTTTTGAAAAAATCATCAACAGGGGCAGCATTGAAGGGGATTTTGCCGTGGATGACGCAAGGCTGCTGGCCGATAACATCATCTCGCTGGGGCAGATGTGGGCGGTCAAACACGGGCTATTCGAGAGGCGCTACACTATCGAGGGATATATAAACATGCAGACCAGTAATATAACGGCGCAGCTGCGCCGGGACAGCCGTTGACACGGGAAGCGGGCGGCCTGTTGGCGCGCCCGGGATGAACAAAGTGGCCTATAATGACGGAACGTAACACTCTCAATACAAGGATATTCCTGACCGACGGGGATTTTCGGGAATTGTTCGGAGATCAGATTTATCGCCTGGTTGGCTTAATGAATGCTGCGGCCGGCAAGATCTGCCCTCCCTGTAACGGCTATTGCTGCAGGAACATCAACTGCGGGTTTTATTCTGAGTATTTCAG
>CAIMUM010000227.1 GCA_903844685.1 uncultured Dehalococcoidia bacterium | reverse complement strand
TGGATACCGGGGGAAATATAACCTATGTCAGCCCGGTTGTTGAGCGCTTTACCCAGTACAAGGTCAGTGACTTAATAGGGAAATCTTTTATCCCGCTTATTTACCCGGACGACCTGCCCGGCCTTTTAGACAGTCTCAACCGCCTGAGATCGGGGCAACTGGAGCCGTGGGAATTCCGAATACTGGATAAAGACGGCAGGATTATATTTGTGCGCACGTCCAGCCGTCCAATATATAAAGATGGAGAGGTCGTGGGTATAACAGCGCTGATGACGGATATCACTGAACGTAAGCTGATGGAGCAAAAGCTCGAGGAAATGGCTACCCATGACTTCCTTACGGGGTTGCCAAACAGGATTTTGCTACTCGACCGTTTCAACATAGCGGCAGCGCTGGCCCACCGCAACAAAGCCAGGCTGGCCGTCATGACGCTTGACCTGGACAAGTTTAAAACGATCAATGATACGCTCGGTCACGACGCAGGTGACCAGGTGCTTAAGGCTGTCAGCAAGCGGCTTACGGGAATTATACGTGCCAGCGACACGTTTGCCCGCGTTGGGGGAGAGGAGTTTACATTGGTGATGATGGAGACCAATCACATTCAAGATGCCACTGCCATAGCCCAAAAGATCCTGGATTCCTTTATAGAGCTGCTCTCAATCGACGGCCATCAATTGCATTTAACCACCAGCATTGGTATCGCCATCTACCCTGAAGACGGGCAGGACCTGGAAACCTTAACTAAAAAATCAGACGCTGCCCTGTATTACTCCAAGGGCCACGGCCGGAATCAATACAAGTTCTTGGGCGATGGCGATGTCCGGATAGGCGGAGATCATAAAAGCGCCACCTGATTAACATGCAGCATAACCGTTAAACATGCTCAGTTCATGAAACGGTGCTTGAGTTCCATGACGTCGCGATAAAGGATAACACCCAGTATCCGGTGGAAATTGTCGACAACCGGTATCGACCGGAAATCGTAGCGGTCGAAAAGGATGGAAGCATCCTCCAGGGTACTGTCCTGGTCAAGCGTGATGACATTGTCCTCCATGATATCTTTCAGCTGGGCTTCGCCCTCGGCCTGAAGCAGTTCCTTGATATCGATTATGCCCAGCAGCTTATCGTTGTTATCCACGATATGCAGGTACATAACGGCATCTTTGCCCTTAGCAAAATGGCGATATTCCTTGCGCGCCTCGGTAACTACCTTGTCCGGCGGCAGCTTGATCAAGCTTACGGTGGCGAAGTTAATAATGTTCTGCTCCTGCTTGCTCAATATGGAGCGAATTTTTTGCGCCTTATCCGGCTCAATCAGTTCCAGTATCGAACTTGCTTCGGACGCAGGGAGCACTGCCAGGAGGTCGGCGGCCTGACCGGTCGTCATTTCGTTGACGAGACGGGCAACTTTTTCTTTACGTAACGAAGATACGAGGTCACGCTGCACATTGGGATTGATCTCTTCGAGCGTGTCCGAGGCATGCTCGGTCTCGAGTTCGTCGAAGATCGCAACCCTCTGCTCATGATCCAGGTCCTCTATGATATCGGCCATATCCACAGGGTGAATCTCCGCCAGCCTCTCCTTGAGCACTTTGAGACGGACATCTCCCTTGAAGCTGCTGATCTGTTTGGGCAGCGGTTGCATATATGTCCACGAGACGGTCTGGTCCTTCATCCTTTCAGCCAGCTTGTTGATGAAATCAGCCAGGAATTTCAAATGCACCCTGCGGATCAACCCGTAACGGCTGAAATCCACGTCGGTGGCATACAGCTTCTGGTTCCGGCCAACCAGCTTGACGTCGTAAACAACATCCACCTCCCTTCCGTCAAGGTCGAGCACTTTTTTATCGAGGATGTGGTCCCGCAGCAGAACCATTTTATCGTTCGGTTCTCCCTGGTACTGCTCCATTCCTTCAATATCTATCACCGCCTCCTTATTGCTGACCGATTTGACCTTTTCCCAGGGTACCAGCAGGGACGGGTAGCCAAACGGACGGGTAACGTAGAAATGGGTCACCTCGGCGATATTGCCGTCCATGATCACGATATCGGCCAATTTGCCAATCTTCTTATTGTTCCAGAGTACTTTATTGCCGAGTATGGAGGTCAGGAAGTACGTCTGTTCCTCGTAATTTTTCAGCGCCGTTCCGTTATTGATCATATTTCACCCCAATTTATTTAGTCATTATCGTCGTAAAGAGTTTATAAAAAAGAATCGCTACCAGGAGCAGCAGGTATATGCGCAGCAGCAACAGGACTATACGTGTCAGGGGGGTCATTGCTATACGCGGCGTCCGGTATTTCCTGTTTATCTCTGTAATCTTTTCAAATCTCCTGGCGAAGAATTTGTTCAGCCAGGCCAGCATCGATTTTATCCGCTTAATAAACATATCTGTACTCTTGCCTTCCTTGCTTATTTGAAGAGCTCCGGGAAAAGTGCGCTGATCGCGTACAATGTGGACAGTATTATGATCAGGATCACGATCGTGAATGACCAGAAATTCTGCCAGCCCGTATTCTTGTACTTGCCCATCAGGTTAGCGTCGTTGAGCAGGAGTATGAGAAATACCAGTGCAGCCGGCAGGAGGGTGACAGCTATAACCTGGACGAACAGCGTGATCAGCACGAGAGGCGCCCCGGGTATAAGGACCACTGCACCGGCGCCCAGCAGCGTGAGGAAATAAAAGACGTAGAACCAGGGCGCCTCTTTGGCCTTGCTGTTAAGCGAGTGCGCCCATCCGAAAACCTCACCGAAGGCCCATGAGCTTGCCAGCGATATGCAGATAGCACCCAACAACCCGGCATCAAAAAGGCCGATGGCAAGGAAAGCGCCCACATACTTATTTACGCTCATCAGCATCTCGGAGGCCTGCGCCGCACTTTCTATATTGACGCCCCTCAATACCGTGCCCGTAACAATGACTATAAAAATAGCTACTATAACAGTGGCGAAGGCACCGACCAGCGTATCGAGCTTGCTCCAGGGTATGTCCTTTTCCTGCAGGCCTTTATCGACCACCGAGCTCTGCTGGAAGAATATCATCCAGGGAGCTATGGTGGTGCCTATATTGGCCATCAGCAGGAAGAAAAACTCATTATTGAACCCGCCGGGGATATTCGGTATCAGGCCGTTGCCAAGGATCTCAGAAACCGGCGGGTTGACCATGAATGCAGCGGGGATGTAGATGAGATTCAGCGCACAGAATACCATGGCCAGCTTTTCCCACGTCCAGTAGCGCCCCTGCAGCACCATGAACCCCATCAGTATGGTAACGCCGATTATGGTTACGACGGGCGGTACATGGAAGATACTCAGGGCGGCAGTCATACCGATGAATTCGGTGATCAGTGTGAGGAAGTCCACGAGTCCAAGGTCGATGAGCGAAAACCAGCCCCAGAATGACCCGTACGCATCGAAAATGGCCTCTGCGTGCCCGCGCTTGGTCACAGCTCCCAGGCGGACAGTCATCTCCTGGATAATATATGCCACGGGCAGGAGCAAAATGAGGAACCAGATCAGGTTATAGCCGTACTTAGCGCCGGTGACCGCGTACGTGGTAATGCCGCCGGCATCGTTGTCGGCAACCATTACGATGATGCCCGGACCGGCAATCAGGATAAACAGCTTGAATGCCTTGGCGATCCTGCGATAGCTGTAGAAAAGCCTCGAAAGAAAATTCATGCCGGGCTAAGTCACCTTCCATAATTTTTTGCTGCTTTGAAACTTACTAATTTATGTCTTCGCTGTCCCGGGAAAAAGGCCCAAGCGCCGATTATATCACTTTTAATCCTGCCTGCCAATGAGAAAAACTGATGTTGTCAGGGATTAAATAGCAAACCTGTCGCGGCCGTTTTGCCAAACCTGTGAATTAATTCATGACATTTATGTATTTGTCATTGCGAGCGAAGCGAAGCAATCCAATTATCTATCGTAATGCCTAAGGATTGCTTCGTCGCTCCACTCCTCGCAATGACATCTGAACCCATCAAGCCCGACCGGCCAGGTTCGAATCCTTAATTTTTCCTATAAGCTTGCGTGCCCTGGCCACCAGTTCCGCTGCCTCCGCCACACTTATCGAGTATTTACCGCTGTACATCTCTTTGTGCCTGCGTTTCTCGGTTGACTCGAACATGCGAATGGTATCCGCATCCTCCCTGCCCAACGAACTTCCACAATAGGCCAGTACCACACGGTGATCATTCTCCGCCACGCTGCGGAAACCGTTCCCACGCATGTAGGCGTTGCAGGCATCGTAAACGGCATCATAGGCCTGCGCAAAACACCTGACAGGCTCTCTCTCAATGATATGTACGGCGTTCTCCAACCCGTCAATGGCCGCTGCCAGCAAGGACTTGATAACCAGCGGGTCGGCGTCAGCCTTCCGCATCAGACCACCTTCCAACAATTTCTCCGCTTTCACTCTTTCTACCTCCTCCGGCCAACATTATAACGCATAAGCCCGGTTACAGGTAATTTATCCACCCGCATCTCTCCTTGATCAGCGGGGACATGGCGCGCAACTTGCCGACTATGCGCGGCAAAGCTTCCAGCACCTTGTCGACATCGCCCTCTGTGGTCCACCTGCCCATGGTAAGTCTCACAGAACCCCTGGCGCGCTCGACAGGTATGCCCAGCGAGGTCAGCACATGTGACGGCTCGGAACTGGCAGAACTGCAGGCCGAGCCGGTCGAGGCGCAGATGCCCTCGGAATCAAGGTACATGAGGATGGATTCGCCCTCGATAAAATCGAAACTGAAATTGGCGTTGTTGGGCAGCCGTTGCTGCCTGTGCCCGTTTAAATAGGCGTCGCCCACCTGCGCCAGTATCCCTTCAATAAGTTTATCACGGTATGCGGTGAGGGTGTCCGCCTCTTTAGCCATATCGCGGGAGGCTATTTCGGCCGCTTTGCCGAAGCCGGCAATGCCGGGGACGTTCTCGGTGCCGGCGCGCCTTTCGTTCTCCTGCTCGCCGCCGTGCAGCAGAGGCAGGATGCGTGTGCCCGGCCTGATATAGAGCATGCCCACGCCTTTAGGCCCGTAGAGCTTATGCGCCGAGGCCGACAGCAGGTCAACACCCAGTTTGTCTACATCAATAGGCAGGTGTCCCACGGTCTGCACGGCGTCAACGTGAAAGTAAACACCCGCTTCCCGTGTGATTTTGCTTATCTCGGCGATGGGCTGAATGGTGCCAACCTCGTTATTGGCCTGCATCACCGATATCAGCAGGGTCCTGCCCGTTATAGCTTTCTTTATATCGGCGGGGTCAACCAGGCCGTCCCTGTCCACCGGCGCAACGGTCACGTCGAAGCCCAGCGTTTTCATAAAATTACAGGCGTAGATCACGGCGTGGTGTTCGATAGCCGTGGTGATGATATGGTTACCCCGCTCCCTGCCTGCCAGGCAAACCCCTTTTATGGCATGGTTATCCGCTTCGGTGCCTCCGCTGGTGAAAACCACGTCAGCCGGCTGACAGCCGATGAGGCCGGCCACCTGCCCGCGGGACGTTTCCACTGCATCCCTGCCCTCCTGTCCCATGGAATGGATACTGGAGGGGTTGCCGAATCTCTGGCTGAAGAACGGCTGCATAGCCACCGCAACCTCCGGCAGCATGGGTGTGGTGGCCGCATAGTCCATATAGACGCGCTGCATATCTTATCCTCGCATTCAGGTTTTCTATCTATTGTAGCAAAGTCGGCCTGCTGCGGCTTATCTGGAATATAGCTGAACCAGCCAGAACGTTGGGCCAGAAACGAACCTCCCACTTTCCTTCCAGGAAAGCTTGCCGTTCAATAATAATGCGATTTTTTGCGCAATATTCGCAAAAGTCCCTGATGCTGAGGAAGTGCAGGTTAGGTGTATCATACCATTGAAAGGGCAATGCCGCAGTTACAGGCGCCCTCCCGCGGACGGCAAGCTGCAACCTCGCGCTGTAATGGGCGAAATTGGGAAAGCCGATTATGGCATGCCCACCCACCCGCAATGCCTCCGACAGCACAGTATGCGGTTTCCTCACTTCCTGGAGGCACTGGTTGATAATCACGAAATCGAAGGCCTGGTCAGAGTATTCCGAGAGGCCGTCATCTATATCCTGGTGGGCGACGCTGAGTCCGCGTGATACACAGGTGAAAATATAGTTTTCGTCGATCTCGATGCCGCTGACTGTGGCCCGCTTTTGCCGGTTGAGCATCTGCAGCAGCTCTCCACCACCGCAGCCCAGCTCAAGCACCGATGCGCCTTCTGTTACCCATCCGGTAATGACGCGGTAATCCTGGCGTTCAGCTTCTACAATTCCGGTATTCATTAATTTCCATTTCCGTTGCCTTCCCTGACACCGGCCAGGAAGTGTTTAACAAGGTATTCCTGCTCCTCCGTTTCAAGTAAAAAAGCATCGTGCCCGTAGCTCGAATTGAGCTCACAGTAAGTTGCGTCCACGCCGGATAATTTGCAGGCCTTGACTATCTCACGCGACTGGTAGGGCGGGTAAAGCCAGTCGGACTTGAAGGCCACCACCAGGAACCTGGCTTGCACGCCCCGTAGCAGGTGCTCCAGTCCTTTGCCATTGTACAAGTCGAAATAGTCCAGCGCCTTGGTGATATAAAGGTAAGAATTGGCATCGAACCTTTTGACGAAGTTGTCCCCGCGGTACTGCAGATAGCCTTCGACCTCGAAATCCGGTTCGAATTTCTCCTTTAATTTACCTTCCCTGAAGCGCCGGCCGAATTTGTCAGCCATCGACTCGTCGCTCATGTATGTAATATGCCCCACCATCCTTGCCACTGAAAGCCCCCTGGTGGGAGGTGTACCGCTGTAATAATCGCCGCCGTTCCAGTTCGGGTCGGCCATGATAGACTGTCGCCCGACTTCGTTGAAGGCAATCTGCTGCGGTGAGTGGCGCACCGTCGTAGCAATCGGTATGGCCGAACGTACCCTCGAAGGATACGAGACGGCCCACTGCAGGGCCTGCATCCCACCCATCGAGCCGCCCGCGACACAGAGCAGTCTATCGATGCCAAGATGATCCACCAGCCTCGCCTGGGCATTTACCATGTCTTTTACGGTTATGACGGGAAAATCCAAGCCGTAGGGCTGGCCGGTCTTGGGGTTTTCACCAGCGGGGCCGGTCGACCCTTTACAGCCGCCGATTACGTTGGAACAGATGACGAAATACTTATCGGTATCGAAAGCTTTGCCCGGACCGATCATGCCATCCCACCAGCCAGGCCTGTCATCAGCATCTTGGTAACCCGCCGCATGTGCATCGCCGGAAAGGGCATGGAAGATTAATACGGCATTTGACCTATCCGCATTCAGGTTACCGTAGGTCTCGTAGGCAAGTGTAATCGGCCCCAGTTTTTCGCCCGATTCGAGCACCAGTTCGTCGGGCGGCCAGGCGAAGGTGAAGTATTTTGTTTCTACTATCACTATATTTTTGTCTTTCTTCAATACGGTATCCATACTCTTATTACCCTTTGGCAGCAATTTTCAAGGCCCAATCAATATCCCCCTTGATATCCTCGACATCCTCGAGTCCGATTGAAAGGCGGATGAAGTCATCGGTAACACCAGTCTTAAGCCGCTCTTCCGCCGTTAGCTGCGCATGGGTGGTGGTGGCCGGGTGGATGACCAGTGTCTTGGCATCACCGATGTTGGCCAGGTGCGATAGCAGCTTTACCGAGGTGATGAATTTGCGGCCGGCCTCCAGCCCGCCCTTGATGCCAAACCCGACCAGTGCCCCGTAATGGCCACTGAGATACTTTTTAGCCAGCTTGTGCGACCGGTGGTCTTCCAACCCCGGATAGTTAACCCATGACACCAACGGATGCGTTTTGAGGAATTTTGCCACAGCCAGGGCATTCTCCGAATGTTTTTTTTGCCTGAGGGGCAGAGTTTCCAGCCCCTGCAGGAAGAGCCAGGAGTTAAATGGGCTGACCACAAAGCCCATATCTCTCATCCACTGAACCCTGGCCTTGAAGGTGAAAGCTACATTACCCATATCAGCAAAGTTCCCGAATGTATCCCAGAATTTCAGCCCGTGGTAGCTGGGGTCAGGCTCGGTGAAACCGGGGAACTTGCCGTTGTTCCAGGCAAATTTGCCGGAATCCACCATAACGCCGCCGATGGATGTGCCGTGCCCTCCGACAAACTTGGTAGCAGAGAGGACAACTATGTCGACTCCGTATTTGATGGGTTGTATCAGGCCGACACCAACCGTATTGTCCACTATGAAGGGAATGCCGGCCTCGTGCGCAATTTTAGCAATCACCTCGAAGTCGGGTACATCCAACTTGGGGTTCCCGATGGCTTCTGCATAGATGGCCCTGGTTTTGCTGTTTATGGCCCTGCGGAATTCCTCCGGTTTACTGGAATCAACGAATTTGACCGTCCTGCCCAGCTTGGGGAACGTGTAGTGAAACAACTGATAGGTACCGCCGTAGAGGTTATCTGCTGAAACCACCTCGTCACCGACCTCAGTAATATTCAATATGGCGAACGCTTCGGCAGCCTGTCCCGACGATGTAGCCAGAGCTGCCGTGCCACCCTCGATGGCAGCCATACGACGCTCAAAAACATCGGTGGTGGGATTCATCAGCCTCGTGTATATATTACCCAGTTCCCTGAGAGCGAACAGGTTGGCCGCATGGTCCGGGTCTTTGAATACGTAAGAGGCAGTCTGGTATATCGGTACGGCACGCGCTCCCGTAGCCACATCCGGATTCTCCTGTCCCGCATGTAACGCTATTGTATCCAATCTATAATTGTCCACTGTCAATCAATCTCCCCTTTTTTATTTGTCCAGCTCAAGCCTGTGGCCCGGTAGCAACGATGTCCTGGAATAGCCAGGTCGAGAGGTAGCGCTCGCCGGTATCTGGCAGTATGACCACGATCAATTTACCCTTGTTTTCGGGCCTCCGGGCCACCTGCACCGCTCCATAGGCCGCGGCGCCTGACGATATGCCGGCCAGTATCCCCTCCTCCCTTGCCAGCCGCCTGGCCATAGTGCCAGCATCTTCGGCTGATACCCGGATTATCTCGTCCAGCAGGTCGGTCCGCAGGACATCCGGGACGAAGCCTGCCCCGATACCCTGTATCTTATTCGGTCCCGGCTTGCCTCCGGAAAGCACGGGCGAAGAATCCGGCTCAACGGCAATGGCCCTGAATCCGGGCTTGCGTTCTTTTAAGACTTCGGCAATGCCGGTGATAGTGCCGCCGGTGCCTACGCCAGCCACAACTACATCTACCTTCCCTTCCGTATCACGCCAGATCTCTTCAGCCGTGGTTACCCTGTGGATGGCCGGGTTAGCCTCGTTTTTAAACTGCTGCAGCAGTAGGTAATTCCTGTTGCCGGCTGCCAATTCCTCAGCTTTGGCCACGGCGCCGGGCATCCCCTGCGCACCGGGGGTGAGCACAAGTTCCGCCCCGAAAATTGCCAGGAGCTGCCGGCGTTCAAGGGACACGGAATCGGGCATAGTGAGAATTAGCTTGTAGCCGCGCGACGCGGCAACAAAGGCCAGCGCTATGCCGGTATTCCCGCTGGTAGGTTCAACCAGCACTGTATTCTCTTTAATGAGGCCCTCCTCCTCGGCGGCTACAATCATGGCCACCCCGATGCGGTCCTTAATGCTGCCAGCCGGGTTGAAGGATTCCAGCTTGGCTACAACCTCGGCATTGGCGCCCGCGGCAACCTTGTTAAGTCGCACCATTGGTGTATTGCCGATTAATTCCAGTGAATCAGCAGCGATACCCCTGGTTAACCTGGGTATCTCTACCGCTTTAAATTTGACCTTATCTATTTTCAACTGTGTACTCAATTTGATCTCTCCTTAATTTATTAAATGTTGTAGAGCAATTCACGCCCGGACCGCTTTTTCTCCTGGCGTTCCACCAGGTCCTGCAGCGTTACAGATTCCAGCACCCCGTACATGGCTTTAGCTAAGTCCGTCCAGACATCGCGTGCCGCACAAGAGGGTGCACGCGTACAGACCCCGGGGTTCCCCACGCATTCAACGGGCGTGATCGGCCCTTCCATCACCTGTATCACCTCGCTCAGCTTTATTTTTTGCGGCTGTTTGGCCAGGCTCATACCACCTTTGGGCCCGCGGGTACTAATAATTAATTTAGCGGCGATCAGCGGGGAAACGATCTGCTCTAAATAACGCAAGGATATATCCTGTCTGGCCGAAATGTCTTTCAACAGAACCGGTGCTTTTCCGTAGTGCAGCGCCAGGTCCAGCATTGCCCGCGTAGCATATCTTCCCTTAGTTGAAATTTTCATCTGAATCTCCGTCATTATTATTGTTTAGTTACTCTATAGACATTATATAGATTATCAGGATGGCAGAGATCTGTCAACATCCGACGGGGTTGCGTAGAAACGTATGGATAGAAATGTTTACTGTTCCGCGTTACTTTACGATTCCACCACCCAATACCACATCACCATCGTAGAAAACTATGGCCTGACCGCGCGCCGCCCCAATTTGAGGCTCCTCATAGGTAACCAGCACCTTACCGTTATCCGCCGGCGAGATGACAGCTTTGTACCCTGCATGTGAGCTCCTGATCCTGGTGGTGACTCTTACCTTTTCATTCAGCGATTCGACAGTAATCCAGTTCACGTCATCCACTATTTGTTTTACGGTATACAGGTCTTCCAGCCTGCCAACAACCACCGAGTTGGTTTCCGCCCTGATATCAATAACATATAATGGGTATTCAGATGTGACCGACAGCCCCCTGCGTTGCCCGCGTGTGTAATAAACGATACCTTTATGTCTGCCCAGTATGTTGCCCAGCTTATCCACGACCGGCCCGGGAACACCTTTACTATCAAACAATGCGGCATAATCACCGCCGGCAAAGTCCTGGCTCTCCTTCCTGGTTTCAACACCCAGTTCCATTTCAACGCACAGTTTGCGCACTTCCTGCTTCAGGTACCCGCCCAGCGGGAACAACGTGCGCGCTAATTGGTCTTGAGTCAACCCGTAGAGAAAATATGATTGGTCCTTTTTTTCGTCCCTGCCCTTTTTCAGAAGGTAACGCCTGCTGTCGCCTCTCTCCAAGCGAGCATAGTGCCCACTGGCGAAGAAGTCCGCTTCAATGCCGCTGGCCAGCGCCTTATCCCACAACGCCCCGAACTTGACCAGTTTATTACATCGCACACAGGGGTTAGGGGTATTGCCTGACATGTACTCACGGTAAAAATAGTCCAGCACCTGGTGCTTAAATTCGCCTGCCAGGTCTATCACGTTGTACGGGATGTTCAGTTTAGCCGCGACACGGCGGGCGCTCTCGATGCCATCCTCTTGTCCCATCCCGAAGCAGCCACCCGGGCAGGCCGGACTACTGTCATCCCAGGTCTTCATGGTCACGCCGGTCACAATGTAGCCCTGCTTTACCAGCAAAGCAGCGGCTACCGACGAATCGACACCACCGCTCATCCCAACGATTACTTTAATATCATTCAATTCACCGATATTCTATCTTAAATTCATCAGCGCTTCATAAATACCCGTTACCATTATAAAAAAGCAAAGGAGGGGAAATATTATTTGGACACAATGACTCATTACATGGGCTTGCTTGTAGCGAATCAGCCGTGGAATCTGATTATGTTTATGGCTATCCCGGTGATACTGGCGGAGACCCTGGCCATAACAGAACTGATGATTTTGTTTTCTAAGAATTTGACAGGCGCAGCAAGAAAAGTGAACAGGATAGCAGGTATTTTAGCCGGTTTCTATTTCCTGGGCGTTTTCATTTATCTCTGGGGAAACGCCGTAGTACCGATCACCGCCGGGCGCCAGTGGCGCGGTATAGCGGACGTTATAGCCGTGGGTTTCTATCTTTCGGGCGTAATCCCACTCATGGGAATAAGTTTGCTTGAAGTAGGCGCCACCGCAAGAAAGAGGGACCCGATAGGTAAATTGAAGCTGCACGCAACATTTGTTGGCATCTTCCTGGTGGTGGCGCATATCGCCATGATATTCGGCATGATGAACCCCGCTGTGCTCGGATATACACCCGTGACAATGTAATAAACACGACGTATCCTATAATTAACATTACAAAATCTGAAAGGGGAGGATTAAATGAACCTTTACCAAATAGTGGCCAAGGACATAATGCGCCGAAAGAGGCGTGTATTATATGCCGCCCTGGGCGTTGTCATAGGTACTATGACTGTCGTTGGCATACTCACCATCGCCTCCGCCGGTGAGGCGAAGATATACAAGCAACTGGAACAATACGGGCCAAATTTAACGGTGATACCGGCGATAAACAACCTGGATATGAAATTGGGCAACCTCAGCATGGGCACGCTGACAGTCGGGGAAAATTATATTCCCGAGGACCAATTGCCCAGGATCAGGCAAATAGCGGACAGCAAAATTAGAGAGGCCCTGAAAATCACCGACGAGGGAGATATTGCTACGATCGCACCCAAGCTTTTTGAGAACACGAAGGTAAACGGAGTATCGCTGGTGGTAGTCGGGGTGGACCCTCAACAGGAAAAAATAGTCAAATCGTGGTGGGAGGTTGGAAAGGGATCCTATCTCGACGGAACTGACCAGGCGCTGGTTGGAGCAATAGCTGCCGATCTGCTGAAACTGAATGTAGGCGATACGTTGTTGCTCAATGAAAGCAGCGTGAAAGTTGCCGGCATTCTTAAGGAAACCGGGGCGAGCGATGATTATCAGATCTTCGCTCCGCTGCCCACCGTTCAAAAGGCATTTAATAAGGAAAATGTAATTTCATCCCTGGATATCCGGGCCCTATGCAACGCCTGCCCGGTGGAAATGATCGCAAATAGCATAAACCAGAATATACCGGGAGTCCGGGCGATTGCCGTGAAACAGATAGCTCAATCTGAAATGGGACTGGTAGAAAAAATGAACAGCATGATGTTCGCACTTGCGGGCATTACCCTGATGGTCGG
>CAIMUM010000226.1 GCA_903844685.1 uncultured Dehalococcoidia bacterium | reverse complement strand
GCCGGGCAGGGCTATATCTATGTCAGGGAGGAATACCCGCTGGCCATCGAGCGGCTGGAAATGGCGCTCAAGCAGGCAAAAGAAAAAGGCCTGCTGGGACGGAAAATATTGGGTTCGGGCTTCAGCTTCCAAATTGAGATAATAAAGGGCGCCGGCGCCTTTGTTTCAGGTGAGGAGACAGCCATGATCGCCGCTATCGAGGGAAGGCGCTCCTGGCCTGAGCATCGGCCGCCCTATCCCGCTGAAGCGGGGCTGTGGGGCAAACCGACGCTGGTTAACAACGTCAAGACGCTGGCCTATGTACCTTTGATAATTCAAAAGGGGAGCGATTGGTTCGCTGGCATCGGTACAGGTAATAGCCCGGGCACGGCGCTCTTCGCGCTGGCAGGCAAGCTGGAGAATACCGGGCTGGCCGAGGTACCCATGGGTACCTCCCTACGCACGCTGGTTTACGATATCGGCGGCGGCATAAAAAAGGGCGGGCACTTCAAGGCGGTGCAGATCGGCGGGCCGTCGGGCGGATGCCTGCCGGAGGGTCTCCTGGATACACCCATCGACTTCGACTCGCTGAAGGGGGCCGGCGCCATCATGGGCTCGGGCGGCATCATCGTTATGGACGAGGATAACTGCGTCGTGGATACCGCCAGGTTCTTCATTGATTTCAGCCGGCAGGAGGCCTGCGGCAAATGCACACATTGCCGTATCGGCATTTATCACATGTTCTCGATACTGGACGATGTGACTAAAGGCAAAGGGAGCCTGAAATCGCTGGAAGCCCTGCAAGCGCTGGCCGAAGATATCAGGGAAGGCTCGCTCTGCGGACTGGGGAAAATGGCTACCAACCCGGTGCTGACCACCCTGCGATACTTCCGCGCGGAGTATGAATCACATGTGCTCGAGCAACGTTGCCCGGCAAGGGTTTGCAAGGAGCTTACCGCATACTACATATTGCCGGAGAAATGCTACAAGGGCTGCGACCATTGCGTGCTGGCCTGCCCGGCCGAGGCCGTCTTCAGCGATGAGCAGGGGCTGAAGGTTGTTGACCAGGTGAAATGTACAAAGTGCGGCAGTTGCGAACTGGTCTGCCCCGCGGAGTATAATGCTGTGATACGGTTGTCGCCGGTCAACCTGGTGCCGGAAAACCGGCGCACGAAATCGCCAACGCCTGCAAAGGAGCCTTAATAAGATGACAGTTACCATTACAGTGGCGGGCAAGGGGGGCGTGGGCAAGACCGCCATCTCGGCCATGCTGGTTGATTTCCTGGCCAACCTGGGCGCAGTGCTGGCCGTGGATGCCGACCCCAGCACCAACCTCAACGACGCCCTGGGCGTGGATGTGCAGAACACCGTGGGAAAGACCCGCGAGAAGATGAAGGACGATATAAAAGATGGACGCTTAAGGATGGATATCTCCAAGCAGGAGATATTAGAAGCGCGTATACACGAGTCCCTGGTGGAAACTGACAGGTTCGACCTGCTGGCCATGGGCCGGCCGGAAGGACCGGGCTGCTACTGCGCCGCCAACCACATGATACGTTTCTCCATCGATAAGCTGGCCAAGAGCTACGACTACGTGGTAATGGACTGCGAGGCCGGGCTGGAGCATATCAGCCGGCAGACTACTCAGGACATCGATTTCTTGCTGGCGGTGACCGACCCCACTATGCGCGGGCTTAATACCTGCGTTCGCCTCGAGCAGCTCAGCAAGGAGATACGCACCAATATAAGGGGGGGGGTACTACTGGTGGTGAACCGCCTGCGCAACGGCCTGCCGGCGGAATTCAAAGAGGCTGTGGACAAATCCGGGTTGTTGCTCTTCGCCACCATACCGGAAGACGCCAACATCGCCGACCTGGATATCAAAGGCAGGCCGCTCACTGAACTGCCGTTCGATTCCAGTTTCCGCCGCGCGGTGCAGGAGATACTCTACAGGCTCAAAATCCGTTGACAGATACAGGCTAAAAGCATATAGTGACCGGAAGCGCCGCAGGTTGATACCGGCCAGTCACCGCTTTAAGAAATTTCAGGATCAGGAGGCAGGCATGCAGGACAAGCAGGAAGAGCAGGACATCCTCATCAAGGTACCGCGCTGGAAGATCGGGTATAGCATAGGGGTCCTTTTCGTACTCTACATGATGGACTACGCGCTGAGGTCCGTGATCGGGCCGATGACGCCGGCGCTGAAATCCAGCCTCGGGCTCAGCGATACTGAGGTGGGCTGGCTGATGTCCGTGGTGCTCATCGGCGTGGCTGTCTTTGCCCTGCCGCTCTCTTTTGTTATCGACCGCTGGCGGCGCTCGAAGATGGTCGCATTGATTTCAATCGTCTGGAGTGCGGCCAGCGTTTTCTCGGGGTTTTGCGTCAATTTCGGCCAGCTCCTGGCTACCAGGGCCGCGGTGGGCATTGGTGAAGCCGGCTTTGTTTCCGGGGGCATGGCGCTCATTGTAGGCATGGTGCGCAAGGCCCGCCGGGCATTTGTCACGGGCATATGGGCTGCGGCTATACCGCTGGGCTCGGCCGTCGGATTCCTGGTGGGCGGCTGGGTAACCAAGAGCTGGGGCTGGCAGGCCACTCTTTGGGCTCTGGCTGCGCCGGGCATCCTCTTCGGCATTTTAGCCTGGTTCATGCCGGACTATAAGATCAATAAAGAAACCCTGGAAAAAGCAGGCAGCGGCCGCGCGACGGCCATAGCCGCTACCCTGAAGGAAATGCTTCAAATCAAAACTTTGCCCGTACTATATATTGCTATCGCCCTGGCGATGTGTTTACAGCAAGGGTCTATACCATGGTTGCCGGTGCTGCTCAACCGCAGCATGGGCATGGATAACGCGGTCGCCTCCACATTATCATCCGGGATCGCACTGATGGCCGTTATCTCCATGCCGTTGGGCGGATGGGTAGCCGACAAGGTATCGCACCGCAATCCGCGCAATAAGGTGATGGTCATGGTGGTGGGACTGTGGCTGACCGGGATGCTCATGGCAGCTGGGGCCTACCTGGCTTCACTGCCGCTTTTTATCGCCGGAGCCTTCTTCATCACATTCGGGGTTTCCGCGCAACTCAACGTCGTGCAGGAGATAGTGCCGATTTATCGGCGCGCGACGGCCTGGGGCCTTTATATGCTCACGGGTTACTTCTTGGGTGGCATGTGGGGGCCCATAATTATGGGGGCGGTTTCTGATGCCGCAGGAATTCAGGCTGCATTCATCGCTATCTCGGCGATTGGCATAGTGGCCACCATCGGCCTGCTCTGGGCAGCCAGATACTTCAACGCGGACTACAACCGCGCCCGGGAGATAGACCGTTCTATGGGTATGTTGAAAGAGGGCTGAGCGGGAGGACTGTACGATTAAGCTGCTCAGCCTGGCGGATATCGAGGGCAAGGTCAGTCCCCACCAGATGCAGGTAAATGGTGCGCTCAGGCAGCGTGCGGCTTCGCTCGAGTATGTAAAAGACGTTGAGGTGTTGGCGGATTACATAGGCGGCAGGGTTGAGACACCGGGTAGGGGGGAGGACTGGGCCGTGAGTAAAGATCTGTACCCGGGCGTGACCGTCCATTTTGTTTTCAATCGGGCGGACAACGAGTTCCCCGCCAGGCTGCGCGCGCTTTACAGCGGTGATAAGATAAAGATGATAAAAGGTGACGAATTGGCTACTATCACTATTTCATTAGCCAACCAGCTTCTGCGTTACGTTAGGGAGACCAATCCGGGGGTGAAGCTTCCCGATGTCTGTTATAAGGTGTAAATACCCGGCCGACAGCAAGACATGGACGATGAACTAAAAGCCTTCATAGATGCTAAATTTCAGTTGCCTCCCCTCGAGGGCGCTGATAAAACCTGCTCCCTCGAAGAGGCGGTCAGGAGAAATGTCAGCCCCGGTATGTCCATCCACTTTGCCGGCAGGAGCGGCGCGCTCTTTTACCAGCTGGTGCGTGAGTTCTGGGGCAAGAAAGGCGATTTCACGGTCATAAGCCCCTACGTATCGGCCCTGTTGCTGGCGCTTATCCGCGGCGGACTGATGAAGAAGGCCATCACCAGCTTCGCCGGTAACACCTACCCCACGCCGGGACCCAACCCGCTGGTGCAGAAGGCCTACATCTCCGGGTCCGTGGAGTTCGAGAACTGGAGCATGCTGACCATCACCCAACGCCTGCTGGCCGGCGCATTGGGATGGGATTTCATCCCGACGCGTTCGCTCATTGGCAGTTCCATGGCCGAGGAGAACAAGCAGGATTTCATCATCCTGAAATCTCCTTTTGGGGATGGTGAGCAGAGCGGCCTGATGAAACCGTTGCGTCCGGATGTTACCTTCGTACACGGCCTGGCCGCCGACCGCAGCGGCAACACCATCCTTCCGTATCCCCTTGGGGTTGACGCCTTTGGCGCCTGGGCGGCCAGGGAGGCTGTGGTCGTCAGCGTGGAGCATGTGGTGCCGACCGATTATATCCGCAGCCATGCCCACCTGGTGCGCATACCGTCCTACATGGTAAAGGCGGTCTGCGAAGTGCCCTGGGGCGCGCACCCGGGGGGCCTGCCCAATTGCGGCATACCTCAGTACGAAGGCTACTTCGACGATTACGAGTTCGCCACGCTCATAAAAGACGCTTCCATGGATGAGACGCGCTTCATGGGCTTCATCAGGGAATGGATCCTCAACTGCCAGGACCACAAGCAATATCTGGACAAGCTGGGCAAGGATAAATTGCGCTACCTCAAGGACAAGGCCAAGCCGCATTCGTGGGTGGTGGAGACCCTGGCCGCCGTGCCCCATGTAGAATTTAAACGGGAATCCAACCAGCTTGAACGCATGGTCATTGCCGGCAGCCGCTATATCGCAGACCTGTGCCAGGCAAGGTGCTACCGTACAATACTGGCCGGTGTGGGGTTGGCCAACCTGGCTGCCTGGATGGCGGCCTACCGCCTCAGGGACCTCAAATACGATATCGACCTGGTGGCTGAGAATGGTATGTACGGATATATGCCGGTGCCCTCAGACCCAACAGGGTTCAGCATGCACAACCTGCCTTCCTGCAAGATGCTGACCAATATTGAAACTGCCCTGGGAGTGCTGGCCGGCGGATCAGCCGCCTCCTGCCTGGGAGTGCTGGGCGCAGCCCAGATAGACGCGCACGCTAACGGCAATTCCACCAAGATCCCCAACGTTTACTATATAGTCGGCTCGGGCGGGGCCAACGACATCGCCAGTACATGCTCGGAGACCATAGCATTCGCCACAGCCGGCAAAGAGAGGCTTGTAAAACATGTCTCCTATATCACTTATCCCGGGGATAAGGTGAAAACACTGATAACAGACGTCGGCATATTTGAGAAACCTGATGGCAAAAATAGTCTGGTCCTGACGTCCTATATACCGCATGGCACGGCGATACGGGAAGAGGAGGCCATCAAAGGCATCAGGCGGTTGGTTGGCTGGGAACTGGAGGTGGCGCCGCATCTCAAGAAAATCGATCTGCCTTCCTACGAGGAGAAGATGATGATCAGGCTCTTCGACCCGCAGGGTTTCTATACCAAGGTTTAGGGATCAGCCTGTCCGGCCGAACTCTTTCTTAAGCTGCTGCGAGCTGAGGTGTATCATGGTGGGGCGGCCGTGGGGGCAGGTGCGGGGTTGTGAGGTGCGTTCGAGTTGTTTAACCAGGCTGGCCATCTGGCCGCTATCCAATGTTTGACCGGCGCGTATGGCGCCGTGGCAGGCCAGGGACTGCGCGGCTTTGACATCCCGTTTTTGGGTGTCCTGCTCGCTGCCAATCTCGTCGAGAAGTTCCCTGATGGCCTCGTGAAGGTTGTTGCCGTTGAGCAGAGCGGGCACGGCCCGGACCAGGCAGGTGCGCTCTCCGAACGATTCAAGTGTGAAACCGAGCTCGCTTAGCAAACCGCCGCAAGCCGTTATGGCCTGCTCCTGCTGCGTGCTCAGCTCGATAGCCAGCGGCTCCAGCATGCCCTGCACCTCGGGTTTCTTTTGTGCCCGCTGCAAAAGTATTTTATCGAATAGTATTCGCTCGTGGGCGGCGTGCTGGTCAACCAGATAAAGGCCATCTTCACCCTCCGCCAGTATGTAGCTGGATGAAAGCTGCCCGACTGCCCTCAGGGGAGGTAAAACGGCATTATGAGGAAATTGACCCCACAGCGTTTGCGCGGAGGCGTCTTCAACTCCCGACCGGACGGCCGGCAGGGGAGATTTGGCCAGGGTATCCCTGAGTGTCCTGACCAGGGCTGTGAAAACAGTATTATTATTGCGGAATTTGACTTCGAGCTTGGTGGGGTGGACGTTGACGTCCGTTTCCTCCGGCGGGATGGCTATGTTGATGACGGCCACCGGGTGCCGGCCCGTCATCAGCAGCCCCTCGTAGGCCGTTTCCACCGCCCTGGCTAAAAGAGCGTTGCGCACGTAGCGCCGGTTAACGAAAAAGCTCATATAGCTGCGGGTTGAACGCTCCACAGATGGCGGGCTGGCCAATCCCTGTATATAAAGCATCCCGTCGGTGCCTTCCACATCCAGCATCTTTTTGGCCGTCTCCAGTCCATAAACCACGGCGACGGAGGAGCGCAGCTCGGCGTCGCCGGTGGTGCGGAGGCTATTTTTGCCGTCGATGACCAGCTCGAACTTCACCTCGGGGAAGGCCAGGGCGTACTGGCCGACCAGTGTGGTGATATGGCCCGATTCGGTGGAGGCCGATTTGAGGAATTTCAGCCTGGCCGGGAAATTCTGGAAGAGGCGGCGCACAGTGATGGTAGTGCCCTGCGGTCGGCTCTTCTTCTCCCGCGCGCTGACCTTACCGTTCTCAAGATGCAGGTAGCTGGCGGCGCTGCTGCCGCTGTCACGTGACAGTATCTCCACCTCGGCAACAGAGGCGATGCTGGGCAGGGCTTCGCCGCGGAAGCCCAGCGTGCGGATATGTTCGAGGTCGTCCAATCCGGTAATCTTGCTGGTGGCGTGCCGCCTGATGGCGATCTCCACTTCAGCGGCAGAAAGCCCGCAACCGTTGTCGGTCACACGAAGATAGCTTACACCGCCATTGTGCGCCTCGACGGATATCTCGGTTGCGCCGGCGTCCAGCGAGTTCTCGATAAGTTCCTTAACCACCGATGACGGCCGCTCGATCACTTCGCCGGCGGCTATTTTGGCACTGACTTCAGGTGGAAGGATTTTGATGGGCATGCATCAATTGTACACCACTTTCCCGCCCACCAATGTCCTGACTACTTTTATATCTCCTATTTTATCCGGTTTTACCTTAAACGGGTCGTCGCTTAAAACCACCAGGTCGGCGCGCTTGCCGGGCGTGATGCTACCTTTAATTCCGTCTTCAAACTGGGCATAGGCGGCGTCCAGCGTGTACATGCGCACGGCTTCTTCTACCGAGATACATTGATGTGGCTCGAATCCCTCACGGGTAACGCAGCAGTAAATAGCCTGGATAACATTCTGGGACTCGATAGGGGCATCGGAGGCCCCCGCCAGCTTTATCCCGGCATCCAGGAATGACCGGAAGGGATAGACGATTTTGCAGCGCTCACCGCCCAGCCTCCTGGGCAGCCATTCCTTTTCAGAGTGTATGAACATTGGCTGCGAGGAAACCACGATGCCCAGCCGCGATAGATCCCGCATGGTCTTTTCGTCCATTATCGAGGCGTGCTCGATACGATGGCGGCAGCCCTTGCGCGGTTGCTCTTTAAACAGCCTGTCGTAAAGGTCTACGCACAGCCGGTTGGCAGCATCCCCGATGGCGTGTACGCAAACCTGCCAGCCGGCATTATGCGCGGCCGCCATGCGCCCGTAGAGTTCCTCAGGCGGGTGCATCAGCATGCCCGATTTATCGTGGCTGTCGGAGAAAGGCTGAAACATGTAAGCCGTGCTTGACCCGAAGGTGCCGTCAGCAAAGAACTTGACCCCGCCCAACCGGTGGGAGCCGCTGTTCAGCGCACCGTCCTTCAAACCGTCCAACCCGTTTATGTCGGATGTTATCAGCAGCGAATACAGGCTCTGCGGGCAATGCTCCAAAAAGAGCTGCATGGCAGGCACATCAAAGGCCCCGGCGGACCCGGCGGGGCCTTCATCTCCCGTCTGCAGCACCACTCCCAGCGAGGTCAGACCCAGGGATGCCAGGCGGTGGAAAGTCTGGCGGGCGCCGTCAACGAGCGTGCCCAAATCAGGCATGGGCATGGCGTTCAGGATAAGCTGCGCCGCCATCTCCCTGAAGACGCCCGTGGGATAACTATCGGATTCGCGCTCAATCACCCCTGCCTCGGGATCAGGGGTGGACGCCGTTACCGCTGCCACTTCTATCGCCCGCGTATTGGCAAAAACTGAATGGCCATCATGCTTGATCACGATCAACGGCCTGTCTGCGTTGACCTTATCCAGGTCGTGCCTGTCCGGCACGCGCTTCTCCCGCATATTCTGCTCATCGAAATTAAGCCCGACCAGCCACGCATCACCGCTCTTCTTTAACAACGCTTCCCGCATGCCATGCTGCAGGTCTCCAATAGATTTAGCGACTCCCAGGTCGCAGTTCAGTGCGAAAAATATCAGCAGTACCGGGTGCAGGTGCGTATCGATGAAGCCGGGCAGCAGGGCGCCGCCCTTCAGGTCCACCGGCTCAAATCCCTTTTCCAGCGCTGCCGTACAGGTGCTCTTTGCTCCTGCAGCGATGATAGTGCCGCCTCTCACCGCGACTGCCTCGGCAACCGGGCAGGCCGCATCCATGGTGCGGACGATTCCGTTGAAGTAAAGCTGGCCGTGCTCTTTCACGTGCTTATCCCCTTGTTATTTAACGGGCACCAGCGACCCCACTGCCATCAGCAGGTAGGCGATGAATACCAGTACACATATGGATATATTCCCCCATTTGCCCATGCTGAACTCCGGCATGATGTTGGCGTTTTCCTTGCGGCTGATTAGCAATGCCGGGGGTATGAGCAGGGCCATCAGGACGGCCATGGCGCCTCCCGCGTAGCGCATATACTCGAGGAAGCCCGCCATGCCCAGGATGGCCATAAAGAAGCCGGGAACGGTCGCGACCAGCCATGACAGCCGGTAGCCCCATTTAAGCCTCTCGACGATGACTATGGCCAGCGCATAGGCTATGCTCCAGTAGCTGGTCAGCAGCCCCAGGAAAGCGAAAATTGAGCCCAGTATCAGCGCCCAGGTGCCCACCGCGTTCCCCCAGCCGATAATAGCCACCTCGGTCACCGGTTTGGAGACCAGGGAGGCCATGAAGGAGACGACCAGAGTGAAAACGAAATTGATGGTGATGCCCAGAACTACTGCGCCCGGTACGAGCTTCTTATTCCAGGAAAGCCCCTCGGCCGCTTGGGGTACCGAGAAGAGACAGGTCAGGCAGAACATAATCATGCCGTAAAGGGCTAGGATCTTCATAGTATCGCCCGTCCAGAGGGGCCAGGGATTGAAAGGGTGACCGAAGGAAATGACCGACAGCACCAGCAGCACTATGGCTATGCTGATAATGGACCATTTCTCGCTGACCCCAACCGCTTTCAGCCCGACGAAGACGATGCCTGCTGCCACGATATAGGTGATGACCTCCGCCACCCACAGCGGCAGAGCGGGGATCAGGTTGCGCAACAGTTCCGCGCAGCCGACGATGTACCCGGCCAGCAGCGCATAGAATGTTATGAGGATCATGGCGAAGATGATCCAGGTCAGGGCCTTGCCCCACCAGGTCTTCTTGAAAACATACTTACCGAAAAGCTCCACCAACTGCTGAGGCTTGTCATCACGTAATACGACCTCCACCACCATCAGGTGCAACAGCAGGCTGAAGGCATAGGCCACGACAGCTGTTAAGATCAGATCCCATATACCGTTCAGCGAAGCCAGGTAGGGCACCGCCATGACACCGCCGCCGAACCCCAGCCCGGCTACCGTCGCGGCCGCTTCAAATAATGTCAGTTTCCGGGAATGTTCAATCATTGGTTACCTCCTGAATAATGTCACTTATGGCAGGGTGAGTTTTACCGTCCTGCACGTCGAATATTTATCCAGCGCCGCCTCGTCCAATGTGATGCCCCAGCCGGTCCCAGCGGGCAACCGGCCTATACCACCGCTGTAATCAATCGGGTCCAAGATCAGGTCGTCTTCCAACATAACATAGCCGAAGAGTTCGATAGCATGGCCCAGGGAAGAAAAACGAGCCGCTGCCAGGTGCAACAGGACGGCGGATGATATGCCGGCTGACTGATTGTGGATGATTATGCCCATGCGGTGTTGCAGGGCGAAATCCATGGCTTTAAGGGCCGCGGTGATGCCGCCGGGCCGCTCGGTATTGATGCCCACCGCGCCGATACCTCCCAATTCCGCTAGCGTTACTATATCGCTCAATGAAAAGCAGCCCTCGTGTGCCATGAGTGGCGTTTTCACCCGCTTCTGCACGTAGGCCATACCCACGAAATCCGTGGCCGCCACGGGCTGCTCCGCCACGTCGATTTTATAAGGCTCAATGGCCTGAATGGCCTCTACAGCTTTCTCCGGTGAGTATGCCTGGTTATAATCCACGCGGATACGCACCTGTTTTCCGAATTCCTTCCTCATTGCCTTAATGATCCCGACGTCCTCTTCTATGCCGTGCCCCATTTTTAGCCTCAATGTCCTATGCCCCTGGTCAACGAAAAGTTTGGCCAGGAAGACCATGCCGCCGGCGTCCATCAGCGGTATTAGGGCAGACATGGGTATGTCTACTGCTTTACCGCCCATTATCTCGCAGGCCGGTACGCCTTTCACTTTTCCCATCAGGTCGTAGCAGGCCATATCCAGCAGTCCCTTGGCCATCTCAGAGCGCGCCACGTTGTTATCCATGCGCCGGCAGATTCGCTCCACGCTGAAGGGACTCTCTCCCAGGACATATCTCGCCAGCGCCTCGCGGATGACCTCGATGATCTGGTTAGGCGAGGTACCTGTCTCGGGCCACCAGACGTAGGATTCACCCAATCCCACGTTGCCGGCTTCATCCGTCATCTTACAGATGGCGCAGTCGATGCCGTTCCAGGCCTCCTCAGCCGGGATGGCCATGCCCAGGCCTCCCGACTTGCTCATAGCCTCCCTGACTATCTCTTGGAAGGGTATGACCACGGGGGTGAGCTCGATGCTTATAACTCGGGGTGAACTATCGCGGTTTTCCTTCAATCATGCGCCTCCCTTAAATGTGACTGATTGTCACGGCCAAGTTTTCATTTCGATGTAAACAGTTTCGGGGTTGCCTGATCCGGCTTATAGGTCGCCCGGCTTACCGTAAACATAATGATTATACTTGCGAGCAGGCTGAATACGATCGGCTCTATCCACGGGAGGTCAACGAATTGTTTCACGGCATACAGTCCGACACAGATTACGGTAGCGGTTACGCTGCTTGCAACAGCGCCTTGCCTGGTAGCCTTATCCCAATAGCATGCCGCCATCACTGGCACAAATACTCCCGATACATAGACGGCAAAGGCGAGCATGAGGGTATTGAATATGCCTTTCATGAAAAGTGCACATGCAACGCTGATAATGCCGACCACAAGTACCGTGCCCATAGCTGTAAACAACAGACCCCTGTCGCTCATTTTGGGCCGCAATGGTTTAATAATGTCGTTAGCAACAGTGGTTCCCGCATTCAGCAGAACTACGGAGGCCGTGCTCATCATGACTGCCATCAACCCTGCAAAACAGAATCCAAGTAAACCCGGCGGCAGGAATTTTACAGCCAGCACCGGAATGATTGCATCGGTTGAGCCGAAATCATGGACAAGATTGGGCACAAGCGCCACGCCGATGACTCCCATGATAACGATAACGGCAGACCAGTAGAAATATACTCCCGCGGTCACCAGCATGGAATTCTTAATTACCTTCTCATCTTTGGCTGCGTTGGCGCGCTGCCATAGGGAAGGGTCGATCAGGCAGAAGGAAAAATCAATAATAAAAATCGAAATTATATATAACGGAGTCATCCCGCCCAGGATATTGCCTGTATCCGGTTTGAGAAGCTCCCAGAAGGTGCCCTGCTGTATCGGCCCCGCAATTACAAATATTGGAAGGATAATGCCTACGCTTATCAGCATTATAATGGACTGTATGAGGTCGGTATATGCGACAGCCAGCAATCCGCCTATTAAGGTGTAAAAGATGAGAATAGCCCCTGAAATTATGATAACACTGGTATAAGTGAGCCCCAGTGACTGCCCCACGGAGGTAAAGAGCATCCCTATCGCGATAACCTGCGCTCCGAAGAGGGCCACCACTGAAATGAACATGGCAGCTCCAAACGCCAGTTCAAGGCCTTTGCCGTATCTTATACGGAGCACCTCGGGGATAGTCCAAATTTGAACCTGCCTTAATTTTTTCGCAAAGAAAGCAAACACGATCAGGCCGGCGATATAGCCAAAGGCAACTACAGCGAAGATAATGCCGGTTTCGTATGCCCTGCCTCCCTTACCCAGGGTCGAAGCCGCCCCGATGGCGCCTCCCACCAGAGTGCCTATCATGATGATGTAGCCCAGAGATCTACCGGCCAGCGCATAGTCCGCAAGGTTTTTAACCTTGTTCCTGGCCCAAAGGCCGATTCCGATCATAACCAGCAGGTATAGCCCGATAACGGCGATGTCAATCCAGCTCAAAGTCATTATTCATACCTCCAATTATTCAGTTTGACAGGCTTTTCTACAGTACGGGTGATCAAACGGCACTCAGAAATCGCTGTTTGCAGCCATTGGATATACAACCTCCACTGATTATTGAAGCCGGTGCCTATTCTAAATTAGAGCGTAGATATAGTCAACTCATTGTATAAATGCACTGATCGCCTGGTTTTCTGAGTCTGTAATAGTAGGCTGCTTTACTACTTGCACCTCAGGCCATCAATCTATACAATACGTAACACCTGTCGGGCATATTCAAAATAAGAGGAGGCTGACCAACAATGACCGAGCATAACATCGAGCAGGCTGAAGATAGAAAACCGGCAAGCATGTTGCCCCCGCACGTGCGGGCTTTTTACAGGAAGGCAGAGGAAGACCATGAAGGCTTCTGGGAGGAAGCAGCACTCAGTGCAAAACACGATTTACACTGGTTCAGGAAGTGGGACAAGGTATTCGAGCATAACTACCCTACCTTCAAATGGTATGTAGGCGGCAAGACCAATATCTGCTACAGCGCCGTTGATTTCAAGGTCAAGATGGGCAAGGGTGCCAAGGCCGCCCTCATCTATGAGAACGGCGATACGGGAGAGGCCAGGACGGTCACCTACATCCAGCTTCTCAACCTGGTGAGGAAGTACGCTGCCGCCCTGCGCGGCATCGGGGTAAATAAGGGCGACCGCGTGGCTGTGTATATGCCCATGGGCATTGAGGCCGTCGGCGCCATGCTGGCCTGCGCCAGGATAGGCGCTGTACACGTGGTCATCTTCGCCGGGTTCTCGCCCAAGGCTATCGCCGACCGCGTTGAACTGAGCGGCGCGAAATACATAATCTGCAAGGCGCGCGGAACACGGCGCGGCAAGCCAGTCGAACTTAAAGAGATGGTAGACGAATCGGTTACCAGGCTGCCTGATGGGTTCGGCTTCAAGCACACGGTAGTGCTGGATGAGGCTCATGACAAGAACGTTCCCATGACCGCCGGACGTGATTTGCTTTGGAAAGATTTCCTGGCCAAAGGAGCCGGCCAGAGCGGCGATTACGTGGAGATGGAATCCAACGAACCGCTCTTCCTGCTGCCCACCTCCGGCACCACGGCCAAGCCCAAGGTCAGCATGCAGTGCCACGGCGGCTACCAGGTATATGTATATTCAATGGGCAAGTGGATTTACGGCCTGAACTCCAACGATGTCTGGTTTTCGACATCCGACATCGGCTGGATAGTGGGCCACAGCTACAACGTTTATGGGCCGCTACTGCACGGCTGCACCTCGTTTCTGTACGAGGGCACGCCCGATTACCCCAACACCGAGATGTGGTACGACATAATCGAGCGCAACCGCGTGACCGGTATGTTCACCTCCCCTACGGGTATACGCGCGCTGGCCAGGTTCGGCCTTGAACCGGCGCGCAAGCATGACTTGAGCTCCATCCAGCGCGTGGTCTGCGCCGGCGAAGT
>CAIMUM010000225.1 GCA_903844685.1 uncultured Dehalococcoidia bacterium | reverse complement strand
GCTGATAGCGAATTTATTGGCGCTATTTATTGGGCTGAGAGCGTTGGGGCCGATGGTTCTGATGCCCTTTTCCTTTAGCATCCTGGCTATCTCGTCCTGGATTTTCTTGCCTTCAGCGCCGATCTCGGAGAAGCCACCGGTGACGAGGATGATGCCTCCTATCTTATCGCCGGGAAGATTTCTGATGATTTCGAGGACGTTGCGCGCGGCGACGGAGATGACAACAATATCGACATATTCGCCTATATCGTTGAAGGTTTTAAATGTTTTAATGCCCAGGACTTCATCCTGATTGGGATTGACAGGGTGGATTTTACCTTTGTAGCCAAGGTTGACCAGGTTTTCCACCAGATGGTAATTCACGGCGAATTTATTCGGCGTGGCGCCGATGACGGCAACGCTTTCCGGATAGAGGAATCGATGAAGGAAATGTTTTTGCATTTATTTATATTCCAACAGATTGCCGCGGGGCTTGGCCTCTCACAATGATATGGCTGTTTATTTATACCCTCACCCTACCCTCTCCCAAGGGAGAGGGTTATCTATTACCTAAGAGGAACCACAGGTTCCTCTTCAACTCTTCTTTTTAATTATGAACGGAGTACCGCGCCGAGTTCTTTGGACAGCCGTTCCAGGATGCGCTGCTGGACCTTGTCGACTTCCTCGTCTTTGAGGGTGTGGCCGTCGGCCTGGTAGGTGAGCCGGAAAGCCAGGGACTTTTTGCCTGCGGGCACCTGTTTGCCTTCGTAGAGGTCGAATAGTTGTATGTCAGACACCAGGCTGAAGGCCTTAACGATATCAACTATCTCTTGATAGGTGACCGCCACGTCCAAAAGCATGGCAATGTCGCGGGTTATGGCGGGGTACCTGGAAACCGCCTTATATATGAGCGGTTTCGATGCAAGCGTGACCAGCCTGTCCACATCAAGCTCGAAGAGGAAGGCGGGTTCGGATATATCAAAATTCTTGAGCACGGCAGGGTGCACCTCGCCGATTACGCCGATCTTATCCGCGCCAACCAGGATATCGGCGCTTTTTGCCGAGTTGAGCGTGGCGTCATTACCGGGTACGTAATCGGCCTTTATGCCGAAGCGGGCCACCAGGGCCTCGAGGACGCCCTTCACAAAATAGAAGTCGACCGGCCGCGGCTTGGATTGCCAGTAAACCTCGGGCGTAACGGTATCAACCAGGCCGCAGAGTATCTCGTTTTCACGGGGAAGGTCTTCAGCGCGCGGGATAAAAACCTTAGCAACCTCGAAGAGGCGTATATTGCTCTCACGGTTACGCTGGTTGCGGGAGAGCACCGCAAGCACGCCCATGCGCAAACTGGTCCGCAGGTATTCCAGCTCACGGCTCATGGGGTTGGCTATCCTGAGCATCGCGGCAGCCTCCGCGGCCGGGGCGGACGACAGCCTTTGCATGGTTTCGTGATTGGTCAGCGGGTAGGTGATTATCTCCTGGAACCCGGCTGCGGCCATCATCTCCTTCAGCTCCTGACGGAAATAGACAATGGAAGCGCTTACACCGCACGGCAAAGAAGCGCTCAACATGGTCTCAGGTATATTATCATAGCCGGTGATGCGGGCAACCTCTTCCACCAGATCGGCCGTGCAGTTTATATCATTGCGCCACCAGGGATCGTCCACCAGCAAGTTACCGGCATCGCCCTTCCTGCAGGGAAGGCCCAGCAATTCCAGGCATTCCTTGATCTTATCAAGCTTCAAATCTATCCCCAGCAGGCGCTTTACGTCGTGCTCGTTGACCGCTACCGGCCCGGCGTCTTTTTTACCCGGGTATACGTCGATGATGCCCCTGGCCGCTTTGCCGCCTCCGAGTTGCGCTATCAACTGCGTAGCCCTCCGGACAGCCATCAATGCAAGGCCGGGGTTAAGGCCTTTCTCGAACCTGGCAGAGGCCTCGCTGCCGAGTTTAAGCTCCTGGCTGCCGTGGTGGATGACGGCCTGGTTGAAGTTGGCTGATTCCAGCAAAATGGAGGTCGTGAATTCCCTGACCTCGGAGCTGAGCCCGCCCATGATGCCGGCGACCGCTACAGGGCGCTCGGCATCGGCGATCAGCAAGATGTTGCTGCCAAACTTGCGCTCCTGCTCGTCGAGGGTATACATGGTCTCGCCATCGGCGGCGCGGCGGACGATTATCTTATTTCCCTTGACCTGTTTGTAGTCAAAAGAGTGCAGCGGCTGTCCGAATTCGAGCATTACATAGTTGGTTACATCAACGATATTATTGATCGGGCGGGCCCCGCAGGCCATCAGCCTGTCCTGCATCCAGCGGGGGGACGGGCCGATGG
>CAIMUM010000224.1 GCA_903844685.1 uncultured Dehalococcoidia bacterium | reverse complement strand
GTGTTGATACACCATATTCCCGGGTAACTGAGGGTACAGGGCTCGGTTTGCCGCTCTCTAAAAAGCTGGTTGAGCTGCACGGAGGGAAGCTCACTGTAGAATCAGAGGGACTTAATAAAGGTACCCAAGTGCGGTTTACTCTGCCTATTGTAGCTACGAAGGTGGTATAAGATGAAAAAGAAAGTATTAGTTGTCGATGATAATGCCAACAACCTGATGCTGGAAAAAGACCTCCTGGAGGTCGCCGGCTTCGAAGTATTTGTAGCTGAAACTGCTGCCGGGTCAATTGCCATTGCCAGGAAAGAAAAACCGGATATTATAGTCATGGATGTGCGCCTTCCGGATATGCGCGGTACGGAAGCAGCCAGGATATTACGTCAAGACAATGAGACACGTGATATCCCCATCGTTTTTGTGACCGCTTCTGTAATGGGAGAAGGAAGAGAAGAGATAAATGCCATAACCAACAGCGGATTCATAGGCAAGCCTATAGATACACGCACTTTTGCCAAAGAAATCAGTGAATTTGTTAAATGAGTTCTTTAATATATTGAAAGGTCAAATTAGTTAGAGATAGAGGATGAAAGACAAACCGGTAATTTTAGTTGTGGATGACCAGTCCCAAAATGTTGAGCTGCTCGAAGCATACCTTGTTCCGCAGGGTTATGAAATTGTCACGGCGGCAAATGGTGAAGAAGCGCTGGGGAAACTTTCCGGTAATCAGATCGACCTGATCCTGCTGGATGTAATGATGCCAGGCATGGATGGTTTTGAAGTTACCCGCAGGGTAAGGCAGGATGATAAACATCGGCTGCTTCCCATAATTTTGGTTACGGCACTGCGGGAAACGGAAGACCGGGTAAAAGGAATTGAAGCCGGTTGTGATGATTTTCTTTCAAAACCTGTTGATAAGATGGAGCTTTTAGCCCGGGTCCAGTCCCTTCTGAAGGTCAAGGACTACAACGACTTGATGAGTAATTACCAGAAAACACTGGAGTCCGAGGTAGCCAGCAGGACCAAGGAATTAGAGCAAGCCTTTGAGAGGATAAAAGCAGATTCGCTGGACACGATTTACCGGCTATCCATGGCCTCTGAGTACAAGGATAAGGACACCGGCGCGCATATCAAGCGCATGAGCCTGTATTGCGCTGCCGTTGCCCGCCGCATGGGGCTGGACGAAAGTACCGTTGAAATCATTTTGTATGCGGCGCCTATGCACGATTTGGGTAAGATAGGTATACCCGACCTGATATTGGGGAAACCAGCCAAACTTGACCCGGTGGAGTGGGAAATTATGAAACAGCATACGGTCATCGGCGCCAAAATCCTCAAGGGCTCGGACGCCGAGTTCATCAGGCTGGGAGAGACTATAGCCCAGAACCATCACGAGAAATGGGATGGAAGCGGCTACCCAGGTGGGCTAAAGGGTATAGAGATACCGATCTCCGGCCGCATCGCGGCAATCGCAGATGTATTCGATGCCCTGACGTCCAAACGGCCTTATAAGGAACCTTTCCCTATGGAGAAATCACTGGCCATCATCCGGGAAGGGAGGGGAAGCCACTTTGATCCGGATGTTGTGGATGCTTTTTTTGCTGTCCAGGACGAGATACTCGCTATCAAGAAGCAATATGCTGAAGATAACCGACAGGCTTTTGACATTCCTGAACTGAAATCCCTGCTGCAGCAATTCAATTGTAGGCATTTGGTTAAATAGGCGAATGTCATGACTTTTTAATATCTTGCCCTCGAATTATATGATTATTACATGAGTAAACGGTTATTATGGAAAACACCGGGGAAGTCTTTTTAAAGCATTAATAAGAAGTAACCGGCTTAGCAGCGATCAAAAATAAATGGAAAGGAGAAAACATAAATGTCAATCGCACGAGTCACTGAAATCAAGGCGTCTTCCGCAAAGAGTTTCGACGATGCCATCAAGTTAGGCATTGCCCGCGCTGAAAAAACTCTTACGCATGTACAATCTGCATGGATCCAGAACCAGGAAGTTTTCACCGGTAAAAAAGGACTGATCACTGAGTACCGGGTCCAGATGAAAGTAACATTTATCCTGGAAGAGAAAATAAGGTAAAAATAATTAGAGTGCCCTGCAATTGTCTTTCTTGTCACTATTAAATTAGCTGTGGTTTAAAACGTAATCGATAATAAAAGGAGGTAGTCATGGATATCTTATTAATTATTGGTATTATTCTCTTGGTGCTATGGTTGTTGGGTTTGGTAGCTCTCCCCTCTTTGGGCGGACTGGTCTATATAGCACTTGTTATTGCAGTTATATTGATCATTATCTGGCTGCTGCGAAGAGTATTCAAACTTTTCTAACCCGGTTTACGGCTTTGTATGAATTTATCCAACCTGGACTGTGCCCCCTCTGATTTCTACAAAAGGACGTGCCGATAATGTCGGAGGCAATATATTTTTGGAGGTAACCACATGAAAAAGTTTCTTTACATTTCTTTACCGCTATTATTATTACTGTTATTAGTAACGATTCTCATGCCGGGTTGTTTTACATTTCAAACCCCGCCACCAGCAACTACCCCAACGTCGGGAACGCCTCCGGTTATCGTAGTATTTAGCAGTAATCCATCTGGGATTAATTCCGGTGGCACATCAACTCTGCTGTGGAATGTTACCGGAGCTACATCGGTGAGTATAGACCAGGGTATAGGCCAGGTTGATGTTGCGGGGACCAGGCAAGTATCACCGGCTGCATCCACTGCTTATACGATAAGCGCCACCAACTCTGCCGGTACCGTTACCAGGTTAGCGGTGACTACCGTCAACCCGGTGCCCCTACCCTCTGTGCCATTCGCGGTAACCAGTGTTATAGGCAATACTTCGCCAGCAACCTTCACCGGCGCCTGTCCCAAAACCTTCACCTTTTATGCCACTATCACTGCCAACGGCCCCGGCACAGTTACTTACAGGTGGGAAAGAAGCGATGGCGGATCCAGTGATATTCAAAGCATCAACTTTTCCGAAGCCGGTTCAAAAACAACAACATTGCAGTGGGATTTAGGTGGCTCTGCTACCGGTTGGCACCGAGTCCATGTTTTGACCCCCTATGACGCAGCATCGAATCCGGTATATTACACACTCAACTGTGATAGCGGATCACTGGTGACAGGCATCATCGTGGGTGTTGATCAGTACCCATTCACAGGTCCTTGCCCCAAGACCATCCATTTTTGGGGAACTATCACAGCCGGTGGTCCCGGTACAGTCACTTACAGGTGGGAGAGAAGCGATAATACTGCCGCTACTGATGTGGAGACCATCACCTTCCCTGCAGCCGGTTCGCAGACCGTCGCTAACCTGTGGACACGGGGCGAAGGTATTGGATGGCAACGCCTCCATGTTCTCACGCCCAACGATGCGGTATCGAGTCAAATCGACTTTGTAATGACGTGCTGGAACCAGTCTCAATAGAAGACCTAACCGCATGGGTACGTTAATAATACAACGTTAATGAAGTGTCGATGTCGCAGGCAATATGTTTTTTGGAGGTAACCACAATGAAAAAAATAGTCTTTCTTTCTTTATCACTATTATTATTACTGATTCTCATCCCGGGTTGTTTCACATTTCAAACTCCGCCGCCAACCGCTACCCCACCGGTAGGAACGGCTCCGGTTATCGTAGTATTTAGCAGTAATCCATCTACGATCAATTCCGGTGGCACGTCAACTCTATTGTGGAATGTTACCGGAGCTAACTCGGTGAGTATAGACCAGGGAATAGGCCAGGTTGATGCTGCGGGAACCAGGGTAGTATCGCCGTATACATCCACTGTTTATACTCTAAGCGCCAGCAACTCTGCCGGTACTGTGACCAGTTCAGCGGTGGCTACTGTCTATTCAGCGCCCCCGCCCCCTGCGCCCATCCCATTCTCGGTAACCGGTGTTACAGCTAATACTGATCCAGCAACCTTCACCGGTGCTTGTCCCAAAACCTTCACCTTTTCCGCTGCTATCACTGCCAACGGCCCCGGCACAGTTACTTACAGGTGGGAAAGAAGCGATGGCGGATCCAGTGATGTCCAAAGCATCACCTTTAACGCAGCCGGTACAAAAACAATAATGTTGCAGTGGGAATTGAGCACATCGTCTTCCGGTTGGTATCGAGTCCACGTTTTGACTCCCAATAATGCAGTATCGAATCAGGCATATTACACACTCAACTGTAGTGGCGCATCACTGGTTACAGGTATCGTTATAGGTGTTGATCCAAATACTTATACAGGCGCCTGTCCCGCGACCGTTAATTTTTGGGCAACTATCACCACCAGTGGTCCTGGTACAGTTACTTACACGTGGGAAAGAAGCGATGGTGGCACGGCTCCAGTGCAGAGTATTACCTTCGCTGCCGCCGGTGCGCAGATGGTCAATACCACGTGGTTACGGGGGGGAGGCACCGGGTGGCAACGCTTGCATGTTCTCACGCCCGGTGATGCGGTATCTAATCAAATCGGCTTTACAATTACCTGCACGCCATAATATAGTGTGAGGTTTATCGAGAGATTAAATAATAGTCATCCTGGCTCCCTTGGGAGCCAGGATGACTTCCTTTTAGAGTTATACCAATGCTGCGGGCATCACAGCGATTGAACCTGTCAGCGAGGGGTCGAGTTTCCTCTAAACAAGAAGGTCAATACCAAACCCGCCAGAAATCCGCCGACGTGCGCCATATAAGCGACGCCGCCAGTCTGCGCTGTGTCGGTAATGGAACCGATGCTGTTAAAGAATTGCAGAACGATCCAGAGCCCAATGACTATCAGCGCAGGAACTTGAATCACTTGAGAACCTTGCAATACCCTGACGTTTCCCTTTGGGAACATCACAATATATGCGGCCAGCACCCCCGCAATCGCCCCCGAGGCTCCCAAATTCGGCACGTTTGATCCTGTGCTAAAAGCGAATTGTGCGAAAGTTGCCGCAATCCCGCAGAGCAGGTAAAAGATTATGAACTTGATGTGCCCGAAACGGTCTTCTACGTTGTCACCGAAGATCCACAGGTAAAGCATGTTGCCTCCCAGGTGAACCCACCCGGCATGCATGAACATGGAAGTAAAGATGGTCGGGAGATCGCCGAAGGGATTGGCAAGGAAACGGCTGGGAACGAAAGCCCAGTTTCCAATAAAAGCATCACCGCCAATCAGCTCTGCAAAGAAAAACAGAACGTTTACAGCTATTAAAGCATACGTTATCAATGGAGCAGTTCTGCGACCACTATTATCATCACCGATTGGTAACATAATATTTTTACCCTCCCTTAAATATAGATTGGCTATATATTAAATGGCTGAGAATGCCAGAGTCAAATAGTTTATTAATAAATGTTATAACTATTTAATTTTCTGCCTGGTTATTATATTACTAATCCATATCCGCGATGATAAGATTTTTCTAATTGCTATTTGTGACTGACCCGTCTCAATAACGGGCAGCAATCAATGAGAAAGGTATATAAAGAGGGTGGAATATCGCGTATCTGTAATTCAAAACTATCTGCATTTAGTCCGTTCTTATCTATTTCTCTTAGTTCGCCAATCAGTGATTCGATATCGGAATGAAGGCAACCAACACCCGATTGAGCACAATACCAACGCCTGTTTTTCATCTCTCTTCCCTCCCTTAGTGGTTATTTAATAAATCT
>CAIMUM010000223.1 GCA_903844685.1 uncultured Dehalococcoidia bacterium | reverse complement strand
GGTATATCCATGAAGACCTCAAACTACGAGCTGAATTTTATATTATGTCTATATATCGAAGTCTACTCTATGCCACACACAATATCAAAACACCTCCGAGTAATAATATGTCTTAATATAACGCCCGGCCATCTATGCCAATGGATGTGATGGCCTGCATATATTTAGCCTTGGCTTAATGCTATAATCTCCGTAGTTTAATGGCTATGGGTGCTGCTTGATGACGGAAGTTGAAATTATAAAGAAAAGGGTTGCCGGTCTCAGGGAGCAGATCAACTATCATAACCACCGTTACCACGTGCTCGACAGCCCCGAGATAAGCGATGCGGAATACGACGCCCTCCTGGTCGAGCTGAGAAAGCTCGAGGAGGCGCATCCCGAATTAATCACGCCCGATTCTCCCACGCAGCGTGTCGGCGCGGAGCCTGTAAGCGCGTTCGGTATCGTTGTCCATCCCCGCCCGCTGCTCAGCCTGGCCAATGCCTTCTCCGATGAGGACATCGATGCCTGGTATAAGCGCATAACCGGCCTTGTCCCCGGACAGGATTTCGACTTTGTCTGCGAACTCAAGATCGACGGCCTGGCGGTGGCGCTCACCTACGATAACAGGTCCCTGGTAACCGGGGCTACACGCGGCAATGGATACCAGGGAGAAAACATCACGCAGAATTTGAGGACTGTTAAGAGCATCCCCTTATCGGTGCCCTCCACAGCGCCTGCCAGATTTGAAGTAAGGGGGGAGGCCTATTTGCCCAGAAAGGGACTGGTCAGGCTAAATGAGGAGCGCGCGGCCGAGGGACAGCCGCTTTTCGCCAACCCCCGCAATGCGGCTGCCGGTTCGGTGAGGCAGCTCGACCCCAGGATAACGGCGCGCCGTCCGCTGGATATATTTATCTACGCCCTGGGCTGGTCGGAGGGCATTCAGGCGCCCCCGACGCACTGGGAGACCATGCAGTACCTGAGATCGCTGGGCTTCAAAATCAACCCCAACATGACGCGCTGTAAAAACCTGGATGAAGTCAAGGCCTGTTGCCACGGCTGGGCGGAACGCCGTGAAGAGCTTCCCTATGATATCGACGGCCTTGTGATCAAGGTCAACTCCATCGCGCTGCAGGAGGAGCTCGGCTTCGTCGGCCACGACCCGCGCTGGGCCATCGCCTATAAATTCCCCGCCGTCCAGGGGACCACCCGCCTGCTGGATATCGGCATCAATGTCGGACGGACGGGCAGCCTCAATCCTTACGCCATACTTGAGCCCGTCAATATCGGCGGGGTCACGATCGAGAGGGCTGCGCTGCACAACGAGGACGATATCCACCGCAAGGACATACGCATCGGGGACTGGGTGCTGGTGCAGCGCGCCGGTGAAGTGATACCCGAGATAGTCGGGCCGGTGGTCAGCCGCCGCACGGGCGGGGAGAAAGTCTTCCATATGCCCGCCGCCTGCCCGGTCTGCCACGCCGAGGTTATCAGGGGTGAGGGAGAGGCCATGCACCGCTGCGCCAATACAGCCTGCCCCGCGCAGGCCCTGGAATCGATCATACATTTCGCCTCCAAAGGCGCCATGGATATAGACGGCGTCGGTGAAAAGCTCTGCCGCAGCCTTTTCGAAAAAGGGCTGATCAAAGACTCCGGCGACTTGTACAGCCTTACGCATGATTCACTGCTGGGAATGGAGAGGATGGGGGAAAAGAGCGCGGCCAACGTGCTGGCATCCCTGGAAAAAAGCAAGGACAGGCCGCTCGCGCGGCTCATCTTCGCCGTGGGCATACCCAATATCGGCGAGGAAACGGCGTCGATACTGGTACAGCATTACAACAGCATAGGTGCCCTTTCCAAGGCCGGCCGTGAAGAGCTGATGGGCATACCGTCCATCGGTCCCAAGGTGTCCGACGGCATACTGGCCTTCTTCCGCCAGCCGCAAAACACTGATATCATAGACAAGCTCAGCAAGGCCGGGGTAAACATGCAATCGGCCGAAACTGTGCGCAGGGATCTGCCCTTTTCGGGACGGGAATTCGTCATCACCGGGAAGCTCGCGGCGTCGGGCAGGCAGGAGTTGGAAGTAAAAATCAGGGCCCTGGGCGGCAAGGCCGGCTCCGACGTGACTAAGAAAACCGGCTACCTCGTAGTGGGCGCGGACCCCGGCGCCAAGCTGGCACGCGCGCAAGCGCTGGGCATCAAGATACTCAATGAGAACGAATTCCTGCAGATGGTAAAGGAGGCTGAAGACAGGCTCAAATAGCCTGAAACCGCCTATGAAAATAATCGTTGGACTCGGCAACCCCGGCAGTCATTACCGGCTCAACCGGCATAATATCGGCTTCCGCTGCAT
>CAIMUM010000222.1 GCA_903844685.1 uncultured Dehalococcoidia bacterium | reverse complement strand
AGTCCTTCTCGGTGATATCGTTGGCCACGATTAAATCCAGCCCTTTTCTCTTCACCTTGTCCTTAGCGTTAGCGATTACGTCGTGGCTCTCGGCGGCGACTCCGACGCGTATGAAATTACCCTTGACCTGGGCCAGTATGTCAGGTGTTTTTTCAAGCTCGAGCGTCAGGTCGGACAGGCCATCTCGCTTTATCTTTTTGTCTGCTTTCTTAAGGGGGCGGAAGTCGGCCACTGCCGCGGCCATGATGAGCGCGTCGGCCCCTTTAACCGCCGATTGCACGGCTTTGAGCATTTCCTCGGCCGTATTGATATCAATAACTTTAATGCCGGGCGGTTTGGTCAGGGCGGTGGGCGCGCTGATCAAGGTGACCTCAGCGCCGCGGTTGCGCGCGGCCTCGGCAACAGCGTAGCCCATCTTGCCGGTAGAGCGGTTGGTCAGGCAGCGCACGGGGTCCACCGGCTCCTGCGTTCCCCCTGCCGTAACCACGATGTTTTTACCTGCCAGGTCGCCCTTCCTGCCCAGTACCTGCAGTGTAATGCCGTATATCTCATCCAGCCCGGTCAGGCGCCCCAGTCCCAGCTTGCCCGAGGCCAATCTTCCGTAAGCCGGGCCGACAAAGGTAAACCCGCGCTTTTCTAATTTCGCGACATTCTCCTGCGTAATGGTGTTGGCCCACATGTTATCGTTCATGGCCGGCGCGATGACTACCGGCGCTTTGGTAGCCAGTACCGTGCAGGTGAGCATATCGTCCGCCATCCCGCAGGCTACCTTGGCGATGGTATTGGCCGTGGCCGGCGCTATTAAAACAACGTCGGCGGCCTCGGCCAGCGCCACGTGCTCAACTCTGAACTCCGAGGCTATGTCCCACATGGTGGTGACCACCGGCCGCCCCGTGATATTGCGGAAAGTCAGGGGCGTAATGAACCTCTGCGACGATTCGGTCATGATGACATCGACGCGGAAGCCGTCTTTGGTAAAGCGGCTGGCCAGGTCTGCAGCCTTATAGGCGGCGATGCTGCCGGTTACCCCCAGTACGATGTTCTTATTTTTCGTAGCCATTTTCTTTTTCACCGGGCGCACCTGAAGGTACGCCCCTTCGGCTTACCCCCGGTTCATGTTATAGATCAGGCGCAGCCCGATCAAAGTTAAATCTGAATTGACTATATCAATAGCCTTGGTTGCCCGGGTGGTAAGGGCGGCGAAGCCCCCGGTCGCTACGACCTTGGCCTTCTCATCCAGTTCGGCCTGTATGCGGGAAACGAGCCCTTCTATCAGCCCGATATAGCCGAAGACGATGCCCGACTGCATGGCCGCCACGGTATTCCTGCCAATGGCCTTCTTGGGCAGCGCCAGTTCGATCCTGGGCAGTACGGCGGTACGGGTGAACAACGCCTCCGTAGCTATGGCGATACCCGGGGCGATAGCGCCACCGATATACCTGCCGTCCTTGGAGACGACATCAAAGGTGGTTGCTGTGCCCAGATCAATAACGATGATGGGCCCGCCGTAAAGCTGGTGGGCGGCGACGGCGTTGACGATGCGGTCCGGGCCTACCTCACGCGGGTTATCCATATCGATGCGTACACCGGTCTTTATGCCCGCCTCCACTATCAGTGGCGCTTTCTTAAGGAAACGCTTGCAGACCTCTTCGAATATGATAAGCAGGGGCGGCACCACGCTGCAGGTGACGACATCCTTTAGCTTTGCGGCCGAGATGCCCTGCCGTTCCATCAGCGAGAACATGAGGTTGGCGTATTCATCGGGCGTGCGGTGGATAGCGGTTGATACCCGCCAGGTAGCCTTGATCGTCTCACCGTCGAAAACACCGAACGTAACATTAGTGTTGCCTATATCAATCGCTAACAGCATAGTATTTCATTATGACATAAATGAAGATACAAATAAAAGCGTCATTGCGAGCGAAGCGAAGCAATCTCCTGCGCATGACGATGGTGCCGTGATACCATGGGATTGCCGCGGCCTTCGGCCTCGCAATGACCTGCTCTAATTTACCTTTAGTCTCTTGATCACCTTTGGCAACACGGGCAGCAGGTCGCTGGCCAGCATACCGGTATCACCAAGCTCATCCCTCACGATTTCAGCGGCAGCGGCGTGCAGGTAAACCCCCAGCGAAGCGGCGTCGAAGGGAGGAATGCCCTGTCCCGCCAGTCCGGCAATCGCACCGGCCAGCACGTCGCCGGTCCCCGCCGTGGCCAACCCGGCGTTGGCGGCATCGCTCACCCTTGCCCGGCCCGACGGTTCGGCGATTATGCTGAAGGCACCCTTAAGTACTACTATCTTGTTCCAGACGGAAGCGGCTTTGCGGCATATCTCCAGCCGGTTGCCCTGTACCTCGTCAATGGATATTTTCAGCAGCCTGGACATCTCGCCGGTATGGGGAGTGATGATAGTGTCGGCAGGAAGCTGTTCCCACCAACCGTCTATTCCCGACAGGATGTTGAGCGCGTCCGCATCCAATACCATTACGGGACGCCTTTCCGGCAGGCCGGTCAGCACGCTGCGGACGAAGTTTTTGGTGTGGGGATGCTGCCCCAGGCCGCAGCCCATCAGCAGGACGCGGTAATATGGCAGGATGCTGAGTATAGCGGATGCCGACTTTTGCGATAGTGTGCCCTTTGAGGTTTCCGGGAGCGGCGCATAGGTGACCTCGGTGAGCTTGGCAGCTAATATCGGCTGCAGGCTTTTGGCGGTGGAAAGGGTTACCACGCCTGCTCCCACCCGCGCGGCGCCCATGCAGGCCAGGTAGGCGGCGCCTATGTAGTTCTCCGAACCCACCACGGCCAGCACCCTGCCGAAGGTTCCCTTATTGGCACTGGCCGGGCGTGCGGGCAGGACTGTGCCGGCCCAACCTGCGGTCATCAGTTCCGTTTGAATGCCGCTGCTTAATTCGGTGGGGATGCCTATATCCGCGATAACCAGTTTACCGGCTTTCTCCGCCCCCGGGAAGTTGTAGAGCCCGGGCTTGGGCAGCCCCAGTGTTATGGTCAGGTCGGCCTGCAGGCAGCCCGGGTCAACCGCTCCCGTATTGGCATTCAAACCGGTAGGGATGTCAATTGACGCCACCACCAGCGCGGGCCGCCGTTTTTTCTCAGCATTGAGCAGGTTGAGGATCTCTTTGAAGTTGCCTTCGAGGGGGCGGGCCTTGCCCGTGCCCAGTATGCCATCAATGACTACGGCGCTTGCGGAAACCAGTTTTTTCAGCTTCGCGAGTTTTGCGTCTTTTACAAGCTGAAAAACCGGGATATCGAGTTCTTCAAGGCATGACAGGTTTTTGTCTTCACCCGTGCGGACGCTCATCAGGTATACGATTACATTTGCGCCCCATTCATGCAGGCAGCGCGCCGCCACCAGTGCGTCGCCGCCGTTGTTGCCCGGACCCGCCAGGGCGAGGATGGTTTTGCCGGCTGTGTAATCTAAGAAACGGTGGATAGCCTCGGCTACCGCCCGGCCGGCGTTTTCCATGAGGAAGTCGGTGGCAATGCCGGACGCGGCGGCCCTGCGATCGATTTCCCTCATTTGCTCAGCTGTCACTATTTTCATGCGCTTACTCCCCGGGGTTTTCCGGCGGTCTGCTGAAATCATACAACTTCTTTTTCATGGCCTGCCAGTGCGTACCCCTCCAGTAAATACGGCCGCAGAGCGGGCAGGCCATGTACTGCTCCTGTTTTTCGAAGACCCTCGGAGGCACCATTTGAGCAATACCGGTCTTCTCTGTGTAGTGCAACTCCGTATTACATTCCAGGCAGCGGGTGAAGGGTTTGTATTCGTTGCTGAGGTGTAAAATTCGGATTACATCCCGCATTTGCTTTAGAGGTTCGGAGTCTTTCAAAAGCAAGGCCTGTACCCTGCCCGATGTGACCGCCCTTCTTTGCATAAACCCGGTGTCCCTGGTTATGACGGTCCTGCCCTGCGCCAGCGCAATCTTAACCATCTGGCCGTCATCAGGTTCTGAGAAAAAGAGCGCGTCATAGCCCATCATGCGCAGCCACCTGGCTATCTTGCCTGCGTTTGCATCTACGATAAACTTCACTTCCACGTCCATCCAAATTTTAGGCCCTCTTCAGTCTGCCCGCAAGGGGTTGAAGTTCGTGCCGCAATCATAGGTATCTAACTTTTCGGCTTTCTTGAGGTACCCGACCAGGAAGTAGGTCAGCGGTGTAGCTAAAGCCTCATAAGCGGTTTTCAGCAGCCAGTGCCAGAAAATCATACTGATTATCACTTCAGGGGAAAGTACGCCGGCGAAGCTTACGCCGAGCACAATAACGGTATCGACACCCTCGCCTGCTATAGTTGATCCTATGGTGCGCATCCACAGCCATCTGCCCCCCGTGAGCAGTTTCATTTTAGCCATTATGTAGGAATTGACAAACTCGCCCGCCAGGTAGGCCAGGAATGATGCGATCAGGAAGCGCGGTGTATTGCCTAATATGCGGTCGTAAGCGGCCTGGGCCTCGAAAATTGAAGCCGGCGGCAGGATGCCCACCACCCATATGGCAATGACCAGCAACAGGTTGCAGAAAAAACCCAGCCAGATAACGCGCCTGGCCTGGCTGTAGCCGTAAACCTCGGTCAATACGTCGCCGAAGATATAGCTGAGCGGGAAGATAACGATGGCAGCCGGCAGCGTGATACCGGCAACGGATACCTGCTTGACGATGAGGATGTTGGCGGCCAGCAGGCAGGTTACGAAAAGGGTGGTGATGAATACAAATCTGTAAGAGTAAGTCACTTCCGGATACTCCCGAGGGGTATTAAATCCAGTTTTCGCGCAGCTTCAATATACCCTTTTATCGACTATCTTTTTAGCGCCCTGGGGTATGGAGCCCGCGGGCAGATATTCTACCCGGTCAAATCTCACCCTGCAGGTTTCCTGGAAATCCTTACGCAGCGCTTCTATCCATTTCTCGCGTTCCGCCGGTTGGCTGCCGAGTTCCAGCTGCAGCAGCATCTCGTCGCGGTTATCCTGCCGCGTGACGGTCAGCTGGTATGCCGATATCTGGGGATAGCGTGAGATGACCTCGTCGGTTTGCCGCGGGTGCACAAACATGGCGCGTACCCTGACCGCATCCCCGCTCCTGCCCATTATCCTGGGCAGCCTGGGAGTGGTGCGTCCGCACACGCACTTAGCGGTGATAAGCATGGACAGGTCGCCTGTGCCGAAACGGATAAGCGGGTAAACTTCGTCGAATGGCGTGACCACCACCTCGCCCGCCTCACCGGGCGGCAACACCTGCCCGGTCGCGGGGTCGGCGATCTCAACGATCATATCGGTGCTGACATGCATCCCGGCATTCTCATCACAGGAGGTGGCGATGATGCCGGTATCCGCGGTCACATAGACATCGCCCCCCAGGCAGCGTATGCCGTATTTCTCGCTGAATGTCCGGCGCAACTGGTCACCGCCCATCTCGCCGAACACCAGGGCATATTTCAGGTTGAAATCTTTTTTAAAGTCGTAACCCTGCTCTTCGGCCCTTTTGATAATGGAGGCCAGGAAGGAGGGCGAACCCACGAAGCAGGCCGCCTGCAGGTCGCGCATCACCTGCATCTGCAGGTCGGTATTGCCCGGGCCTGCCGGGAAAACCGTGAACCCCATATTTTTCAATACCGTGTCCATGATCATGCCGGCCGGTGTAATTTGATAGGACCAGGCATTGATGGCGATCAAGCCAGCGCCGATACCCGGGCTGCCGAAGGTGTTTCTTACCCGGCGCTGGGGGTCGTAAATGGGGCCCGGCGACTGGTAGACGTGGCCTACCCGTTTAAGGGGCACGGCAAGATAGCCGCCGAAGGGGGGACGCTCTTTCTGCAGCCTGATCAGGTCGTCTTTCCTTAAGACAGGGATACGGGGCAGGTCAGATATGCCCTTGATATTGTCCGGCTTCAAACCTGCTGCTTCAAGGCGTGCCTTAAAACCGGGCGCGTTCCGGTAAGCGTATTTAACTAACTGCTGCAACTTTTTCGACAGCCGCTTTTCCCTGTCTGCTGTCGGCAGCCTTTCCAGCGATTCGTCATGCGGGAACATGTCACGTTTTTCCGCCATCTTGCCATCATCTCCGCTTTTTAGCGCATTATATCACAGCGCATCCAACCTGAAGCTGTACAGGCGGCATGACTTGTAATGGAATGGTCAAACGGCTATATTGATATCAATATAGAGGTGGAGTTATGAAGGCATTATCGATAGGCAAAATAAGGGGGTTGCAGCAGATTTCCACGGCAACCGGGCATTTCATCATGTGTGCCATGGACCACAGGTCCGGCCTGATAACCATGATGGAGGACGCGCAGCATGAAGTGCCTGACTATACTGAGATAGTACAGTTGAAATTGGATATGTGCTCGACCATGGGCGCCTTTTCTAGTGGCATACTGCTCGATCCGGAATACGGGGCTGCCCAGTGTATCGCCGGCAATGCGCTGAGCGGCCATACGGGGCTGCTGGTCAGCATCGAGGCTACCGGCTACGAAAAGGACCCCACCGGGCGCCTGACAACTTTGCTCAAGGGCTGGAGTGTGGAGAAGATCAAGCGCATGGGGGCCTCAGCGGTAAAGATACTGGTTTATTACCGGCCTGATATCAAGAAGCTGGCGGCCAAACAGCTCAAGACCATAGCCGGCGTGGCGGCAGATTGTAATAAATACGATATCCCGCTGCTGGTGGAGCCCAAGACCTACCGTGTTGAAGGCGAGATTATGGATTCGTCCGAATTCGCGCGCAAGTTGCCGGAGATGGTCATCGAGACTGCCCGGCAGATCACCGAGCTGCCCGTTGATGTGCTGAAAGCGGAGTTCCCCGCCGATGCGAAATATGAAAAAGACGCGGCAAAGATGGCCGGGTATTGTAAGGGATTGGATGCAGCTTCACGCATCCCCTGGGTAATCCTGAGCGCCGGCGTGGATTATGAGACTTTCAAACAGCAGGTGACCATAGCCTGCCGGGCCGGGGCGTCGGGTTTCCTGGGTGGCAGGGCCGTCTGGCAGGAGGCGCTGGAGATAAGCGGCAGGCCTGAAAGGCTGAAGTTTTTCCGGGATATTGCGGGTAGCAGGCTGAGCGAACTATCCAGGATCACCGCAGAAAACGCTAAACCCTGGTTTGCCAAGATTGGGATAAAGGAATCTGACATTGCTCCTACCCGGCCCGGCTGGTACCGCAATTATTAAAACCGCCATGACCACTCTACCGGCGCAGGGCATTCCCCTGCGTAAAACTAAAATCGTCTCCACTATCGGCCCCAGCAGTATCGCTCCTGCCGTTGTTAAAAGTCTTCTCGAAGCAGGGATGAATGTTGCGCGTATCAACGCATCGCATGGCACCATGGAGGAGCATGCGCAATACGTGGAGATCCTGCGGCGTGAAGCTAAGAAAAAGAAGCTGCCGCTGGCGCTGCTGCTGGACCTGCCGGGTCCCAAGGACCGCACCGGCAAGACCAAGAAGGGCGGCATCAAGCTGCGCGAAGGCGCTGATTTCCTGCTGACTACGCGCGACGTCCTGGGCGATGAATCACAGGTTTCTGTCGACCTGCCGGAGTTGCCGCGGCACGTCAAGCTGGGGCAAACCATTTTACTGGATGACGGCTCCATCCGCCTCGAAGTAAAATCCATCAGCAAAGATGCTGTCAAGTGTACGGTCGTCGCGGGCGGCAGGCTGTTTGATAATAAAGGTGTGACTGTCCCGGGCGTGACCTGGGACATCGATGCGGTTACGGAGGAGGACTGGCTTCACCTGGATTTCGCGGTGAAGCAGGACATTGACTTCGTGGGACTATCTTTCGTCCGCAGCGCTGCGGACGTGGTCAAGGTCAGGGAATTCCTGTTACAGCAGGGTTCAAAGGCCAAGATAATAGCTAAAATCGAAAGGCTCGAAGGCCTCAATAATTTTGACGAGATAAGCCAGGCCGCCGACGGGATCATGGTGGCGCGCGGCGACCTTGGTGTGCAGATACCGATTCAACGCGTTCCCATTGTGCAGAAAGATCTCATCCGCAAGAGCAATCACCTCGGCAAACCGGTGATTGTTGCCACCCAGATGCTCGAATCCATGGTTGATTCTCCCATGCCCACCCGTGCCGAGGCGACGGATGTTGCCAACGCCATCTTCGACGGGGCCGATGCCATCATGCTGTCCGAGGAAACTGCTATCGGCCATTACCCGGTGGAGACCGTGCAGATGATGTCCCTTATCGCTCTCGAGGCCGAAGCCGCATTGCCGTATGAAGAGAACTTCGCCAGCAAGGGCAAGGATTTGCAGCCGCTCACGGACGACGCCATCAGCTACGCGGCCTGCCACGTAGCTGCCCAACTCGGAGCCAAAGCTGTTATCGCCTATACCGCTTCCGGCAGCACAGCCAGGCGGGTATCCAAGTACCGTCCCCGTACGCCGATACTGGCCATCACTCCCAATGTATCCACGCAGAGACAATTGTCCCTGTCCTGGGGCGTGACTGCCCTCAAGGTGACCGAGCCTAAAATGATTCTCAATATGTTTTCACAGGCGGCCACTGCCGTGAGCAAATGCGGGCTGTGCCAGGAGGGTGACCTGGTGGTGGTGACGGCCGGCCTGCCGATGGGCAAATCCGGCAGCACCAACATGCTTAAAGTAGAGAAGATATAGGTGATAGCCACAGTAACCCTGAACCCGTCCCTGGACCGCCACGTGGCTGTGGAAAACCTGGTGCTGGATGATACCAACCGCTGGGTCAGTTTCAAAAGCGAGCCGGGTGGCAAGGGCATCAACGTGTCGCGCGTTATCTGCGAGCTCGGTGGCCGGGCGGTTGCTTACGGCTTCATGGGCGGGGTTGACGGCAGTTCCCTCAAGAATATTTTGAAGCAGAAAGGCGTGCCCTGCGATTTCACCTCTATCAGGAACGAGATACGCAGCAATTTCATCATCACTGACCTCAAGACCCATTGCCAGACCAGGATATCGGCGCCCGGTCCCAAAGTATCGGATGGCGAGCTTAAAAAACTGGTAGATAAGATTACCTGCATCAAGCCCAACCCCCGCTACATGGTTTTCGCCGGAAGCGTTCCGCCCGGCGTGCCCTTCAACATTTACAGGCAGCTTATCGAGAAAATGAAAGGCCTGGGAATTACCACCGTGCTCGACTCGGCCGACCTTTGGCTGCAGGAAGGCATACAGGCCAAACCGGACATTATCAAGCCCAATGTCCGCGAGGCGCAGACTGCCATAGGCAAGGAACTGCACACGGAAGAGGATATTATCCAGGCGGTCAAGTCTTTTATCAGCGGCGGGATAGGAATAGCGGCCATTTCCAGGGGTAGGGAGGGGATGATAATCGGCGATAAGGACTCTATGTTTAAGGTGGTGCCTCCCGATGTGCAGGTCATGAGCACGGTGGGGGCCGGCGATTCCACCGTGGCGGGCCTGGTCCTCAAGTTGAGCCAGGGCGGCAGCCTCGAAGAGGCCTCACGCCTGGCGGTGGCGGCCGGCACGGCAGCGACACTTACTTCGGGCACCGAACTCTGCCATAGGGAAGATGTGGAGAAACTGTTGCCGCAGGTTAAGGTTGAGAGGCTGCTGTCCTAGGTTGGATAATTAAGCGCGCACAAATTCATCATATTTGCGTCTGTGAGTTGACGCACCATTCAGGGTGAGTAATAATAAAACGTAATTATGTTTTTATGCTTTTATGCATGTAGGGGGGAAGTCTATGAGCCGAAGGATGACAGTTATATTCCATGATGAAGACCTATACACCGGGTTGAAGATTGAGGCGGTGAAACGCCGTCTGTCGGCCAGTGATTTGATAGCGGAAGCGGTTAAAGAATTGCTGGAAAGCCGGGAGGACTTCAAGTTAATTCCCGTTATTGAGGAATCCCGGGCTGAATATAATAAAAAAGGTGGGCGAACGTGGGATGAGGTATCCAGAGATTTAAAACGGCATATTGAAAAGCGGGATAAGAAAAAATAGCTGCGTTTTAAAGCTATGAATAATTCCGCAAAATATACCATACGGGTGACGCCTTCCGCGGAAAAGGATATTGATAAGCTTAAAAAACACATTCAAATCAGCGATTTTCATCGCATCGATAATAAGGTTAGATTACTTGCCAGCGATCCGAGACCAAATGGTGCTCGTAAAATCAGGACAAGGGCCGTGGAATACCGTATGAGGGTCGGAAAGTTTCGAGTCGTTTACGAAGTAGACGATACTAACAAGCTTGTTCTCATACTACATGTGGCAAGACGAAGTGAAACTACCTACAGTTGATTAGATAATGTGAAAGTGTGCTTTGCCAATTATAAAATTGTTTTCGTTCCCGCGCTGTTGAAGAAGAATGCGCCTTCGAATTCATGCGCCAGGATAGCGGCGGATTTGAGGCCGGTGCAATGAGAGGCACCCAGCTTTTTAATATTGAAACCCTTTAAAGCCTGGATGGTTGATTGCATCTGCTCCTTGTCCGCGCTGATCAGGTGCGTGCCGCCGATGACTGCGTAGATCTCCTTAATTCCCGTGATCTTCTGTGCGTGTAATAAGGTATTGATAATTCCCCTGTGAGCGCAGCCGAGCAATAGCACCAGACCCTGATCCGTTTTTATGATGATCCCCATGTCATCGGCCAGTTTATCGTGAACTTGTGACTCTCCTTCTTTAACATGCAGGTCCTTGTCGATTTTCTCAAAATCCACGCTGATTTCTACCTCGCCGGTGGTCAGCATGTTTTCGCTCAGCTTGACCGGCTCATTCGTCAGGTTGAAGCGGGCACCCAGGGCTTCAAGCTCTTCGCGCGGGAAAGGGATGCCTATGTATTTCTCTACGAGGTCCTTGATGTAAAAGTGTTTAGGGGTGAAAATGTCGGGATGGGCGATGATATCGATGCCGTCAGGATGTTTGCCCGATTCGCGTATTTTGGTCAGCACCTCCTGCAGGCCGCCGGTGTGGTCGTAATGCCCGTGGCTCAGCACGATCCTGTCCACTGATCCGATGTCGACCCCCAGCGCCGAGGCGTTCTTAGCTATCATGGCTGTCGGGCCGGTATCAAAAAGTATCCTTTGCCCGTCGGCTTCCACCAGCAGGCTCTGGCCCCATTCCCCGATGGTAAAAGGTGTCCCCGCGGTGTTCTCTACAAGTGTCGTCACGGTAATCGGCATGTCAACCTCCCAAATATTTTATTCAAAGGCTCTTTATGGTTTCAGCGAATTCAGCCAGGTCCCGCACTGCCGCCGGGTCACCCGATTTGCCCTCGCGGTCCAGGTAATAGGAGCGTATGCCGATGCTGGCGGGCTCCAGGCAGTCGAACTGCAGGTGGTCGCCGACATGTACGACCTGCTCCGGTTCAACCTGGAGCTGACGGCACATATTTTTATAGAAGTCGGTAGTCTTGACCTGCTGGAAATCAGAGGTGGATGAGAAGATGCTGCTGAAATGGTGTGCAGTATCGCGCAGCAGGTGACTGAGAAAGAGCCGCGGCGAACCCGAGGCCACGCTGAGCTTATATTTACCGTCAAGCTTTTTAAGCACATCCTTAGTTTCAGGATAGTATTTGACCCGCGGCTGCAATCCCTCCATGGCGATATCGGCTTTACCGAGATCGAAGCGTGTGAACCAGTATTGCACGTCGTACCAGTCGATATGCTGATCGCCCAGGCTGTCGTACTCCTGCTTTATCTTTCGTGTGGCCTCCTCAAAGCTCAAGCCCCACCTTTCGGCATAGCGCTGCGGTATCGTCTCGAACCAGATGGCATAGCTGAAATCGGTGGTTACCATGGTGCCTTCGACGTCGAAGGAGATCACTTTGATAGCATTTTGCGTAGTCTTCATGCTTTCCGATTGTATCATTTTATTTTCCAGCATGTGGCGGCACGATGATTTCCCCGCTTTATAAACAGGCGTTACAATTATAACAATATGGACCTGGCCAAACTTAACAGCTATTACTTTGAGACCGGACCTATCCGGCCGCCCAGCGAGGCTTACTCACTGTTAATCAGGGCCACACGTAATTGTCCCTGGAACCGCTGCTCATTCTGCCAAACCTATAAAGGTCAAAAGTTTGCATTGCGTTCCGCGGAGGATGTGGTAAAGGATATTGGCACTGCCAGGCAGATCGTGGATGGCATCAACGAACTTGGCAGGGAGAAAGGATATGGCGATAGGCCCCGGGAACTGTCGGCCTACATTCATGGCATGGTTACCAATAATGACTGCGTCAGGCAGGTGGCGCTCTGGCAATGGGCGGGAGGGACCTCCGCTTTTCTGCAGGACGCTAACAGCATTATTATGCGGCATCCCGACCTGCTGAACGTGGTGTCCTCGTTAAAAGAAACGTTCCCCGGGCTCAACAGGATTACGTCCTATGGCCGCTCCAAGACCGCCGCAAAAAAGAGCGTGGAAGAGTTCAGGGAACTGCGTGAGGCCGGGCTGTCGCGTATCCATATCGGCATGGAGAGCGGCTCCGACACGGTGCTTCAGTTTGTTGATAAGGGGATGACCGCCGCTGACCATGTTAAAGGCGGTAAAAATATCCGGGAGGCCGGCATCGAGCTTTCGGAGTACTATATGCCCGGCCTCGGTGGCAGTCAATGGTCCGGGGAGCATGCTGAAGAGTCCGCACGCGTGTTGAGCGAGATAAACCCTGATTTCGTCCGCTTGCGCACCTTGATGATGGGCGAGACGCTGCCCATGTGGGCCATGGTGCAAAGCGGGGAATTCGTCATGCCAAGCGAAGATGAGATAGTGCGTGAGATAGGCGGTTTCATTGAGAACCTCGATTTCACAGGTGAATTGAAGAGCGACCACATATTAAACCTGCTGCCCGAATTGGAAGGCAGGTTCCCCGATGCTAAGCAGGCCTGCCTGGACGTGATCAACCGCTACCTGGCCCTGCCTCTCAGGGAAAGGCTCAATTACCGGCTGGGCAGGAGGTCCGGGCTCTACGAGAAACTTAACGATATTTACAATGCGGACAAGTACCGGCGCATAGATGAAGCTATGGCCCGTGTGGGCGCTAATACGTCGGAGAAGGTTGATGAGTTGATCGATGAGATAAAAAAGCGCTTCATTTGAGCGTGATAATATGTTAGTATATAGTGCCCCGGGGTTCGAAAGAATCCCAGTCGCCGTGTTATTCAAGGAAAGGATACCGCAACTTATTTTCGTGGTACACGTTATTAGAACTTAAAGGAGAGAAATGAAAAAGATCATATATTTATTTGCAGTGGCAATATTAGCCATGATTTTGCCCGCCTGCGCTCCGGCGCAGCCGGTACAACTGCACCCGGTAAAAGGCGAATTCATAGAAGCGCAACTGGGTGAAAGCGCCCAGACCTTGAACTGGATAATCGCCACGGACCAGGGCGCATCCAAAAGGTACGCCAGCTTCATGGTGGAACCCCTGGCAGTTTTCAATAACCAGTACAAGCTGCAGTTGAGGTGCTTAGCCAAGGACGTGGATGTTTCGGCCGACGGGCTGGTATACACGGTGACCATCAGGGACGACTTGAAATGGTCGGACGGCACGAAAGTGACCGCAGACGATTACGTTTACACCCTGAAAAACATCATGCTGGCCGATTGGCTTAACTGTCCGGACAGGTCAAGGTGGGAGGAGACATTAGACGGCAATGCGGTTGCTGTGCAACCCGAAGTTGTAAACGACACGGTCTTTAAAATCGTGCGTAAAACAGCGGATCCCAACTTCGCATATTCAATCTATGACCTGATGCCATATCCCAAGAATATTGTTCGCAATTACGAGAATAAGGCTGATGATTTCACTGCCGCTCCCGAACTTAATAACATGAGTTACTGCGGCAACCTGGGCCCCTACAGGCCCACCGCCTGGACCACGGCCGGGGGCTTTGTCATGGTGCGCAATCCCAACTACTATTTAACCCGCGATAACGGGGCGCCCTATTTTGAAAAATATACCATCAAGCAGATGGGGTTGCAGTCGGATATAAATGACGCGCTTAACGCCGGCACAGTATCTTATGCGTATGTCGAACCGCAGGATGCCAATGACTTCCGCAATAATAAAGATTTAAACGTCGTGACCGTTCCCACCGGCCAGTTTCTCATGGTGGCCTATAATCAGCGTGACAATGGCTGGGCCGGGCTGAAAGATGCCAGGGTTAGGCAGGCTATCTCTATGGTTATCGACAAGCCTGCAGTTATCAATGATATATTCGGCGGTTACGCCGATCCAGCCTTCAGCTTCATACCGCCGTATTCGCCCTGGTACAACGAAAGCGTGCTGCAAAAAATGGGCATGAATTCCAGCGGCGATGCCCAGAAGGCCATTGACCTGATCAAGGCTGCCGGATACGAGACGAAGGATGTGGATGGCAAACAGCTTTTTGTCGATAAGGACGGCCAGCCGATCAAGCTGATCATACCTGTTGCGATGGACAGCGAGGTACAGAAAAGCGTGGCCTATATCATCGGGCAGAACCTGAGAAGTATCGGGTTGGACGTGGATCCCAAGTATCAGGTACAGGCATTCATAGCCAAGGAGATATTTGTTAACAAGCTGCCGGGCAGCGATAAGACACCGGATTACAACAGTGGCCCGGGCGCAGTGAGCAGCCAGCCCTGGGATATGGTGATCCTGTCTTCCTACGGCGACGCACTGACGATCGGGCGCAGCGGGATATTCTTCTCGTCCACAGGCAGGCTGAATATCTTCGGCTTTTTCAATGAAAAAGTTGACGCGCTTTATAAGCGGGCCCTCTCCGCTGAGGCCATCAATCCGCAGAACCGCCAGAAAATATACGATGAACTGGCCCAGGCGATATCGGATGCCCAACCTGCCGATTTCCTCGTTTATTACAAGGATAATTTCGCATTGCGCAGTAATATCAAAGGGGTGGAACCCGGCTATAATATCCTGAGCAACTACCAGTTCTGGTACACCGAATAATCTCGGGCGAAGTAAATCAGCAGTGGGGGAAAAGAAGTGTCTAAAGATACACTGATGAAGTGGATTGTAACGCTGGTAGCCGTAAGCATGCTGTTAACCGCCGCGCCGGGCTGCTCAGCGCCGGCCCCCAAAGTGGCCGGAAACTACATCGAAGGTGACGTTTCCGGCGGCGAGGCCGAGACGTTGAACTGGATACTGGCGGCCGACGCGTCGTCTTTTGGATATGTAGGCTATACGCTCGAATCATTAGCCGGCTACGATAATAAGTTCAATATCGTCCTGCGCTGCCTGGCCAAGGACATCGAAGTGTCGCCGGACGGCCTGGTTTATACGATAACCATCCGTCCCGACTTGAAATGGAGCGACGGCTCGCAGGTGACCTCCGATGATTACGTATACACGATGAATAACCTGATGTTCTCCAGTTGGCTGAACTACAACTACAAGGACGACTGGCAGGAGGTTGTGGACGGGGTGAAGCAGTACGTTGTACCCGCGGTGGTTGATAATACGACTTTCACGGTTACACGCAAATCGGTGCAGCCTGAATTCGTTTATACCCTCTACGATCTCATGCCGTATCCCAAGTACATCGCCGTTAAATATGAGGGCAACGTGGATGCTTTCACACAGGCCAAAGAATTCAATAACCTCAGCTATACAGGTAACCTCGGGCCCTATACCTTCAAGGAGTGGCTCAAGAACGACAAGTTCGTGCTGTCGCGAAACCCCGCTTTCTTCCTGGGCAAGGAGAACGGCGCACCCTTTTTCCAGGAAATGGTTATCAAGATGTTCGGTACCTCGGCGGTGATGCAGGCGGCGCTGGAAGCCGGGGACATCACGCAGTGCGGGATCGAGCCGCAGAACGTGGCCAAGTTCAAGAAGATGGAGCGTATCAATGTATACACCATCCCTACCCGCGGCTACAACATAATCAGCTATAACCAGCGTGACAATGGTTGGGAGGGTCTGCGTAAGAAAGAGGTGCGCCAGGCCATCTCCATGGCCATAGACAAAGATACCATCGTCAAGAAGATATACCTCGGTTTCGCTGAACCTGCCTACAGCTTTATTCCTTCCAGTTCGCCCTGGTATAGCGATGATACTGTTTTGAAGCTCGGTGTCGCTCCGCTTAACAGCAAGCAGCAAGCCATAGAGATGCTTAAAGCGGCAGGATACAAGTATGGGAAAAACGGTGACCGTGATGTGCTGCTGGACAAGGACGGGAAGCCGGTAAAGCTGTTGCTGGTTACCACGCCGGGCAGCGACGTGGTGGAATCGATGTCGTTGCTGATCAAGCAGGAACTGGCGGCTATCGGCATAGACGTTGAAGTGAAGTGGGTGCAATGGGCCACCCTGATACGGCAGTACATGGCTAATAAGGTGCCCGGCAGCAGCCAGGAAGCACGCTATAACAACGGGCCCGGTGCGGTCAGCGAGGAAACCTGGGACCTGACCCTTATGGGGCACAGCACCGACCCGTTAGCTCCCTCGGGCAGCAGGGTTTTCTTTGCCAGCGACGGGGGCCTCAATTCCTTCGGCTTTTTCAACGATAAGGTGGATGCGCTCTTTGCAAAGATCAGGTCAAAGGAAGGCCTGGATAAGGAAGACCGCAGGACGATGTACCAGGAGCTGTCACGGGTGATATCCGAGGAACAGCCGGTGGATTTTATCACCTATTCCAGGGGCAACAACGGTTTCCAGAGTAACGTCAAGGGCATCGAGCCCGGCATCAACATGGGCTATAATTACTACCTCTGGCACTTTGAGTAAACTGTAATCAACAGGATCACATCCCGGGTGTAACAGCCCTCCACCGGGCGGGTATATGCGCAGCTATATTATCAAGCGTTTACTTTACAGCGTCATCATCGCCTGGGGCATACTGACCATCACCTTTATCTTGCTGCGCGTCGGCCCGACATCGCCCGTAGACCGGTATATCCTCAACATCGCTGCTAAAGGTCAGGATGTGGAATCGGTAAGGCAGGCCATCGAGGCGCGTTACGGCCTGGATAAGCCGATTATCGAGCAGTATTTACTGTATATGGGCAACCTCCTGCAGGGCAAGTGGGGCTGGTCATTCAGCGCCTCACAGCCTGTCATGGAACTGATCGGCTCGCACTGGATTTATTCATTCCAGCTTATCCTGCTGGCTACGATTTTTGCCATCATCCTGGGCGTCGGCCTGGGCATACTATCGGCGGTTAATCAGAATACGAAGATCGATTATGCCACGTCCATATTTTCTTTCATCGGCATATCTATACCGGGATTCTGGCTGGGTTTGATGCTGATACTGGTATTCGCCGTCTACCTGGGTGTTTTCAAGACTTTTTACGATACAAGTTACCCCATCTGGTCGCTGGAAAACCTGCGGCAGTTGATCATGCCCGTGCTGGCGCTGGGCACGGGGGAGTTGGCCGGCTACGTGCGCTATACGCGTTCGGCCATGCTGGATAACCTCCGTAAGGAATTTGTTACCACCGCGCGCGCCAAGGGGTTATCCGAGAGGACGGTGATAGGCAAGCATGTGCTGCGCAACGCCGTGCTGCCCCTGGTGACCATCATCATGTTCGACCTGGGCAGCATTGTTTTCGGCGGGGCTTACCTGACCGAGATAGTCTTCGGCATACCCGGACTGGGACAGGTTTCCTTTAACGCTATCTTTGCCAACGATTATGCTGTTGTTATAGCGGTAACGCTGATCGGCACTTTCATGGTGCTTTTTATCAACCTGGCGACCGACCTTATCTATACCTACCTCGACCCGAGGATCAGATATGACTGAGTTGAAACCAGGGCAGGGTGGCAGATCCCGCATACCTTTGCGTATCAGCCATCGCCTCTGGGGCTACTATTGGGAAAGGCTGCAGAAAAACCGGCTTTCGCTGGTGGGTCTGGGATTCATCGGTTTTCTTGTTTTGACAGGTATTTTCGGACCACTGCTGGTACAGGACCCGCAGAAAACCGATTTCAATATCCTGAACCTGCCGCCCTTGGGATTCTCGATACAGGAATCGATTTACGATATAAAAACCAATGAGATAACTACTACGATGATTGAAGGGCGACCCGAGCATCCGCTGGGCACCGACAGCAAGGGACGCGATATGCTGGCCATGCTGGTCTCCGGCGCCAGGATATCGCTGCTGGTAGGGCTGCTGGCCACGGGCATAGCCATATTCCTGGGCACCTTTCTCGGCGTATTATCCGCTTTCCTGGGCGGTTGGGTGGATAATGCCCTGATGCGCTTCACGGATATCATGATGACCTTCCCCTTCTTCCTGCTGCTGGTGCTGATTGTCTTCATTTTCGGTCCCAGCCTGGCCATTATCGTGCTGGTCATCGGCCTGACAGGTTGGACGGGCGCAGCGCGCCTGATACGCAGCGAAGCGCTGTCGTTACGGACAAGGGATTTTATCACCGCGTCCAAAGCCCTGGGGGCCAGCGATACGAGGGTTATATTTAACCATCTCATCCCCAATGTCAGCAGCCTTATCATAGTGATGGCTTCGCTCTCCATACCCGGTGTGATCATGGCGGAGGCATCACTGAGCTTCATAGGACTGGGTGACCCGATGAGCACGAGCTGGGGCACGATACTCAATACCGGGCAGCACAGCCTGGATTCCGCCTGGTGGGTGGCGGTCGAGCCGGGCATCATGCTTTTTCTGACCGTCCTTTCATTTAATTTTTTCGGTGACGGTTTACGTGATGCCTTTGACCCCAAGGCCAGCGTATAAGATTTGTGTGCAATGGTGAAAATAGATTGACAGTGAACACTTTACTGGAAATAAGCAACTTGAAAACCTGGTTCTATACCCGACGGGGGATAGTAAAGGCTGTCAACGGGGTGGATTTTGATCTGAGGCAGGGTGAATGCCTGTGCCTGGTGGGTGAATCGGGTTGCGGTAAATCGGTTACCGCCCTTTCGCTCCTCCGGCTTTTCGATAGCCCTCCCGGTAAAATTGTCAGCGGCAAGGTCATGTTCGCCGGAATTGACCTGGCGAATTGCCCTGTGGAGCAGGTCAGGCGGGTCAGGGGCAAGGAGATTGCCATGGTTTTTCAGAATGCGCAATCCGCCCTGAACCCGGTTTTTACCATAGGTGATCAGATAATGGAGCAAATAAATGCACATGGCCGGTATAACCGGGCAGACGCTCGCAAGAAAGCACGGCTGCTCCTCGAGGAGATGAATATCCCCCAGGCTGAAAATGCGCTGAATATGTATCCGCACCAGATGTCCGGCGGCATGAAGCAGAGGGCCATGATCGCCATGGGCCTTTCCTGTGATCCGTCAATATTGATCGCCGATGAACCTACCACGGCGGTGGATGTCACTATACGCGCACAGATTATGTTCATACTGCAGGAACTGAAAACCAGGCGCAACATGTCTATAATTTTTATCACGCATGACCTGTCGCTGGTACGCGAGATAGGCGACCGGGCAGCCGTTATCTATGGCGGCAGGGTTGTCGAGATAGCGCCGGTTGAGACTATTCTCACTGATCCTGCCCATCCTTACACGCGTGGCCTGATTGCCTGCCTTCCGGATATATCCACGAACCTCAAAAGGTTGCCGTCCATACCCGGCAATACCCCCAATCCCATCGACCTGCCGGAGGGATGCACCTTCCACCCGCGCTGCAGGGATGTGATGGATGTTTGCCGTTCAACTGAGCCTGCACTGGTGAACATAGCGGGTGTTCATAAAGTTGCCTGTCATCTATACGATAACGCCGGAGCTTTCATAGCATGATCAATAAGGTTCCGCTCTTACAGATCAAAAATCTCAAGAAATACTACCGTGTAACCGCAGGTTTGATACCCAGGCCGCTGGGGGAGATAAAAGCGGTAGACGGTGTTTCGCTGGATATTATCGAGGGGGAAGTGTTGGGACTGGTGGGAGAATCGGGATGCGGTAAATCCACTCTCGGCAAAGCGATACTGCGGCTGGAAGAGCCCACGGGCGGGCAGATCTCTTTCCAGGGGACTGACGTGCTTTCCTTGAATAAGCGGGATTTGCGCACGTTGCGGGGCAAAATACAGATCGTTTTCCAGGATCCCGATTCGTCGCTTGATCCGCGTATGCCGGTGGGTGATTCAATCGGGGAGGCTTTGATTGTGCACGGGGTCAGCGGTGCCGGCGAGCGCGGCCGGAGAGTGGCGCGCCTGATGGAGAAGGTCGGCCTTGAGGCAGGCTTTGCGGAGAGGTATCCGCATGAATTCAGCGGAGGCCAGCGCCAGCGTATCGGCATTGCCCGCGCGCTGGCCATGGATCCCCGGCTGATTATTGCGGACGAGCCGGTTAGCGCCCTGGACGTATCGGTGCAGGCACAGGTACTTAACCTGATGATGGATATCAAGGACGCGGACGGGCTATCGTATATGTTCGTGAGCCATGATCTCGCGGTGGTAAAATACATAGCCGACCGCGTGGCGGTGATGTACATGGGACAGATCGTGGAACTGGCGGATAAGGAGGAGTTATTCAGGGATCCGTTGCATCCCTACACTGAAGCCCTGCTCTCTGCCGTGGCCGGCTTAAGGCGGGGTGGTGGTAGCAGGATTTTGCTCAGTGGCGATATGCCATCCCCCCTCAAACCGCCGGCCGGCTGCCGTTTTCACACCAGGTGTCACAGGGTGATGGAGATTTGCCCGGTGGCAGAGCCCGCCTTCAGGGAAGTTGTGCCGGGACATTACGCGGCCTGCCATCTTTACCCCTGATGCGGTTACTTTAGAGACTTTATCATATAGTGCCCTTCTAATTCGTAACCGCCGGTATTGCGGAAATAGTCCCTGGCCCCCACACCGCTTATGACTGCAATTTTGCCTATCGAATTCTCCTCACGGGCAATCCTTTCGGCCTCTTTCAGCAATTGTGAACCGAGCCCCTTGTGCTGTGCAGCAAGGTCATCCTGGTCCCCCAGCGGCACCTCTGAACCGAAAATATGGATCTCCCTCACCATAGCCGGATATATGTCATCCGGGCTGATGCGCAATCTCAGGAGCCCGAAAAGCGTGCCGCCAGAGTCTTCACAGGATAGGAATATCTCCCTGCCGCCTGATGCCGCGTATTCATAGCGGTGAAGGGATGGCTGCCCGATATGCCAGCCGTCGCGCCGCCTGTGGCCGTACTCCCGGCAGCGGGTGCACTGGCATTGCAGTCCCCTGGTTTTCATAGCCTCCTGTACGTTGGAGCGGAGGGCCAGGTCCCGGCAACCCGCAACGATAAATCTGGTGGGTATGTCCCGCATCACGCGCGGAACTCGGACATATCCCGGGACCATCGCCTTTATGTCTGCCAACAAGGCAGTAAGCTCATCCATCGTGTAGGGTAAATACCTGCCCTCCGCATACCACCTCTCGATTTCAGTGCCGGCCACGACCAGCATCGGGTAGAGTTTGAGACCGTCCGGTTTGAACCGGTCATCTTCAAAAAGCATGCGTGTCATTTCGAGGTCGTGATCTATGCTTGAGCCCGGCAACCCCGGCATCCAGTGGTAGTAGACTTTCAAGCCGTATTTCTTCAACAGTGCTGTTGCTCTGGCGACGTCGCTTACGCTGTGACCCCTGCGTACCAGGCTGTAGATATCGTCATCAAGGGCCTGGACGCCCAATTCGACGCGTGTGGCGCCGAATTCCAGCATCCGGTTTACCTCAGTTTCCCCGCACCAGTCGGGCCTGGTTTCTATGCAGAGCCCAACGCACCTGAATGCCGAGCTTTCGTTGATATGCTTGGCCTCTTCAAGATTGCTTGAAATTTTGCCGTTCAGGGCATCATAGCAGGATTTGATAAAGCTATACTGGTAATCCGGTTCAGTTGCCAGGAAAGTGCCGCCCATCACGATAAGCTCAATTTTGTCGCCCGGGTGCCCCATCCTGGATAATATCTTGAGCCGGAGTTCCACCTGTTTCTGAGGGTCAAAATCGCAGGCCAGCGCCCTCAATACGGCGGGAGATTCAGGTGTGTAGCTTTTCGGCGAATCAGGATAGGTCGGGCAGAATACGCAAGAGCCCGGGCAGGGCGCCGGCTTGGACATGACCGCCACGGGCGTGACGCCGGAGATCGTCCTCGAACCTTTTCGCATAATGTGATTCAACTTGCCGGTTATGTTATATTTGAGTTGCGCTGCAAGTGTAGCAAATTAGCTATATGGACACCAAAGAAAACGATCTCTCCAACGTCTATGACGGTATAGCCGAGAGCTGGTACAGGCTTCGCCACCGGACCCGGTTCAGAGCAGAGCTTGATGCAGTGGCGCAACGCTGGCAAAGCGGGAAGCTGCTGAATATAGGCTGCGCGCACGGGCCGGACTTCCTGCCGTTCAAGGATAAATTCGAATTATGGGGGATTGATTCCTCAGCAGCGATGATCAATCTGGCATTAAAATATTCCGATAAATTCAAATTTGCGGCCAGCCTGATAGTGGCGGACGCTGTTAGCCTGCCTTTCCAAGATAGAAGCTTTGATTGGATTATCTCCGTGGCCGCCTATCATCATATTTTAGATAAACAAAGCAGGCTGCAGGCTTTCCGGGAATTGCGGCGTATCTTGAAGCCAGGCGGCGAGGTTTTCTTAACGGTATGGAACCGCTGGCAGAAGGATTTTATCGGGAAGGGCAAGCAAGTAATTGTTCCCTGGAAAATTCAAGACAAACAACTTATGCGCCATTACTATCTTTTTACTTATCCTGAAATAACAAGACTGCTGAAGTCGGCCGGATTCGAAGTTATGAGGACTTATGCTGAGAACGGGTACACGTTGCGGGTAAAGTATCTTTCCAGGAATATATGTGTACTTGCCAGGCCGGGTTAACCCTGGTCTTGCTGGCTGCGTTGCATTTCAAGTTCGATATCGTCAGGAGCGGATGAGAGCGCTATGGGGATGAATGCCCTGACTACTGCTGGATCGAATTGTGTTCCGGAGCATTTTTCTAATTCCGCTATTGCTTGTTTGAAAGATAATGCCTTACGGTAAGGTCTTTCAGATATCATAGCTTCAAAAGAGTCAGTAACCGTCAGTATACGTGCTTCTATGGGTATAGCCTCATCTTTTAACCCTGCCGGGTAACCGGCACCATCCCAACGCTCATGGTGATGTCTTACCGCAGCAAGACAGGCGCTTAAACTGGGCACATGCCCTACGATAGTTGCGGACAATCGGGGATGTTGTTTGAGCAATTCCCATTCGTCATCCGATAGTTTTTCGCATTTGTTGAGCACATTGTCAGGTATTCCCACCTTACCTATGTCGTGAAGGAGGGACGCTGCGCTTACCAGCGCTACCTGTTCGGGCGGTAAATTTAAAGCTTCCGCTAACGATACGGCATAACGGCTCACACGGCGCGAATGGCCGTACGTATACTTGTCACGCGCTTCAAGTGTCGCTGCCAGGGCGTATATGGTGCTTAGCACTTCAGCTTCCGTATTAACGTTTACATTTGGTTCATTCAGAGAGAAAAGGGTGCGTGACGCGATTGATGTCCTGTTTTGTCCCGTACGCTTGGCGTAATATAAGGCCATGTCAGCCGCATAACATACCTCGTCCAGTGTTGTGCCGTCGCCAGGCCAGGAGGCCACCCCTATGCTGATCGTGATGTCCACCTGCCTGCCGGACATTTCAACGGCTAAATTCTCCCTCATACGCTCCGCAACTTTGAAAGAATCCATAGTAGACGAGTTTGGCAATATAACCGCGAACTCATCTCCACCGTATCTGAAGACGAGGTCCGAAGTCCTGGTAGCAGCCTTGACCAGGCCGGCCGCGTGCACCAACATGCGGTCTCCCGCTAAATGCCCGAAGGTATCATTATATTTTTTAAAATTATCCATATCGATGAGGAGCATGGAAAGCGTATCCCCGTACCGTGAGTGACGGGCTATCTCCTCACGCATCCTTTCGTCAAAATGGCGCCGGTTAAATAACTCTGTAAGGCCGTCGACTCGCGCTATTTCCTCAGATTTAGTAAAAAGCCGGCTGTTTTCAATCGGAGCGGCTATCTGCGAAGCCAGGTGTTCCAGCAATATGCTCTGTTCCGTGTTATAGGCTGCAACATTTTTACTGCCGATGATCAGCACACCTATGACTTCCCCCTTGTTTACAAGCGGGAGGTATAGTACCGACCGCAGTCCCCGCTTGATATATTCTTCGCATGTCCAAAATCGTTTGCGTTTGGTAAGGTCACGCTCATAGAAGGGCCTCCTGTTCAGATAAACCCATTCCGTTCCCGTGCCGCGCATCGGGATTTTTTCTCCGGCATGCCAGGCGGAACCGACTTGTGTCGATACGGCGGCAAAATATATGTTGTCACCTTCCACCAGGGCAATCGCCGCATAATCAACCTCGATAAATTCTTTAAGCTCGCCGACAAAGGCGTCATATACCTCTTTTATATCTAAACTGGAGGAAATTACACCGGCCAATTGATTTATAAGTGATAGTTCCTGTTCACGTTTTCTCAGCTGGTCCTGCAGGTATTCTTTCTCAATGCTGGTGGCGGTATTGTTGAGTATTCTCTCGGTATAGTTAATGTCTTCCAGCGAATACCCGCGTTTGTGCTGTTTTTCGCCGAGTGCCAGCAAGCCTATAATGTTATTTCTGCTGATCACCGGCAAGAACATCTGGATATTCAATTGGGCAATAGATTCCAGTTCTTCTTTCCATAAACTCTTGAATTCGGGAGCTATATCCAATCTGTCCCTGGGCAGATATGTTTTCGTCTTTTGCAGCCATTGGATGATCGGGCTATCGTTTTTTACCGATAGAGGCAATCCAGCTTGTGCATCGCCGACCGAAAAACGGACAAAAAACTCACCGTTATCCTCACGGGGTAGCAAAAGAGACGCCTGTTTGCACCTGATAGCGCCGCACAGCAGGTTTAACAACTCATTGCCCATTTCATCGAGGCTGAGCATCCCCCTGATACGGTTCTCGGTAAAGTCTTTGAGTTTTTGGCGGTATTCGTAGGTATCCCGGTAAAACAATTTGTCTATCTGGCCTATGGCCACGTACCGTACCTGGTAAATCACGAAGGCAATCAACAGGGCGGCACCCATTCCCAGTAAAAAGTTAATGCTGATCACATCGAAGTGGAAGAGAAAATGCCCGATGACATACAGTAGCAGGTAGATGCCTATGCCGATAGCAGCCATAGCGGTAACAGCCAGACTGCGCCGCAGGACAATACGCAAATCGAGTAATTGATGTTTGATAACGGTATAAGTTAAAAGCAGGGCGCTGATAAAATTGGCCACGTGGGCTAATGGATATTCCTGTGCCATGCCGCCTGTTACGAAGGCAACAATGAGCGCGGGAATAAATATAGATACAAGAAGGTAGGCTAATTGGTTGCGTGCCAAAGGGTCTACAATACTTCTAAGCTTTTTGACAAGAATGAAGACATCGCGCCCGATCAAGACGATATAATAAATTAATAGAGGATATATCCACGTTCCATATACCGGTGGAACGCCTTTATCGACTACTAAACGTTGAGGGGTAAACAGGATTATCCATATAAAGGCCAGAACCATGATAATGTAAGCCACGGGGACTCCCGGCTTTTTTGTCTCATAGTACGTACGCAGGAAGTAGTGCAGTTGCGTTGCGGCGAAGACAACGCTACAGAGTATTGCTATTGCAATAACAGTTTTTTCGTTGACCAGGAAATCGCTGCGAAACAGGAAATCACCTAAGCTCCACAGCATGGCAGCAAAGAGGAACAATACGAAGACCTGTTTCTGACGCTGCCAGGGACGATTAGCGTAAAGGATGATAATCAGCGGGATATATGCTATGGTTGCTATCAGGGGTATTAATGAGTGTATGTTCATTTAATGTTTAAATATATACTTGTGACCATTATGTAGCTGTAACTATCAAATGTCAAGATATAGCCCCTGATCTTTGAACTGTGAATTACCTTGCCTTGGCAGGTTAAAGAAAGCGGGGCCATCTTGCAAGATGGCCCCGCCTGGTTAGTCGCCTCGTGGAATTTAGCTTGCTGACGGCGCTCCAGCGTATACCCGGTCTGCTTCAGGTGATGCTGGAACGGGTGAACCGAGAATAACCAGGTCTTTATCCGTGGGATTAATGTGACGTGGCTTTAAATGCGCCAGGTCTGCGCCCTGGGAACGCCGCAAGTTGATATGGTTTTCAAAAGCTCCTTTTGGCAGTAAAGTAACTATTACCGGAACATTGTTGGGCACTGGTCCGACATTTGCGTAAATGAATCCTTCATCCATTTTTTTTAGTTCGGCGTATATCGCACGTGCTATGCTATCTTCGGCCAGCTTGATATCACCTTTGAGTTCGAGATATACATGCAGGAAAGACTTGTCCTCTTTTCGTTCCTCGCGGGCTGCCCAATCAACATATGGTATAGCTGTTTTGCTGACAGCCTGCCAGATGACCTTCTCGGTCAGTCCGAAAAATCCGGCTGCATCAATTACATCCTCTATCCTGCCCTCGAATTCCATCTGTGGCAGCTCAATGCTCAGCTTTTTATTGCGCAGTGAAGTAATTTTGATGATATCTCCTGTCCTGTACCTGACGAGCGGCGCACCGTGGAAATTACTGATGACGAGTTCATATTTACTGTTTGGCTGTACTTCATCAAGCAGCACGGTCCTGGGCACATATGACCTGTTTTCCTTCCACTTCTCATACTCTGCCTCCGGGATGAATTCAAAAAAATTCATGTTAGGGATAAATGTCATGCCGTCGTAATCCCAGGCCTGTGTGGCAATCATGCCGCCTTCAGTGCTGACATAAGTATCCAGCGGGTATACGCCCCAGGTATCTTTAATTACATTTTTGAAGATTGTGACATCGGTGCCGCTGCTTAAGATGCCCTTTACTGTCCATAAGTCTTTGGGCATAAGCGCACGTCCCGCCAACTTGCTTTTGATTAAACCCTTTGCCAACCTGGCTAAAGCTCTCGGTTGAGATAACATTGATTTAATATTGACCTTGCCCATGCGTTGATTGATTTTCTCACCGATAGCCACCAGGGCTACCGAAACACCAAAATAGTAATCCAGGCCCTGTGATAGGGCTTGCTTGAAGCTCAAGGCGATGCGTTCTTCAATATCCAGTTTTTCCGCAATCTCCAAAGGAGGCATGCTGATACCTTCAACTTCCTCCGTAGCTATATAGGCATATGTTCCCGAAGTATAGGGCCTGGGAGCAACCGCGTAAATAAATTTTGCCCCGCGCTTCATGGCTGACGCGTCACCCTTATGCTTGCAACTCGCCAGCATGGCAAGGCCTGCCCCGATCGCAGCTAATTCTTCGCACATCCTCTGGGTTACCGGCATCCACTTTATGTTTTCCCATTTGAAAGGATACTCAGCAGACCTGCCCGATGTATGCTGCCATAGCAAAGGCTTAACGGGCATGGCATCATCCCTTCTTTCGCTCAACTCGGGACAGTAATCCTGATAAGTGGTTAGCGGCGCCCTCCTTCGGAATTCGTCCACATCCTGGGGTACAGTGCCCTTGAGAATTTTTCTTCCAATGGCGGAGGCATTAAGCAGTTCAATTTGCTCAAGAAGAAGCCTTTTCTGGATGGACATAAATTGTTCAGTGCTAAGATCTAGAAAGCCGCAACACCTTTGCCAGAGTTCCTCTTTCCGGCCTGTGCGCAGCAACTCTTTAACAGTAGGCATAAATACACCTCCCACAAATGTGCATTAATTAACTATGGCACGATTGAACGTGATTGGGAAGTGTTTGTGTTCTAGAAGACAGTTCTATCTGATACGAATGTAAAGGGGTTAACGAAGAGAAAGAAAGCCGGTAAAGACAATAAAGATCAGAGTTTCTTAGCTTTGATGGTCTTGCTCAACCCCTGCAGCTTAAAACTTAGCTTGTCCAATTCGCCGTCAGTGGGTTGTTTGCCCAGTTCAAGGCCATAGCTGAGGAAAAATTCCAGAAAGCTTCGCAGCAGGTCCCGGATACCCTCTTCAAAATGCTGGAATTCTTCTTTGGTCACAAGATCTTTTTGATGCGGTGCAGTGGTCTCCTCAAAGTGGCTGTCAATTACGAAATTGATGAATTCGGAGACGCTCATATCGCCGCGGTTTTCCTCGATCTTTTGCACGGTTCCCGCATCAAGTATCAGCATCCTTTTTTCCGTCATAAGCATCGCCTCCTATTCTACTTATCTTCAGGTTCTTTGAAGTTCAATACCTCAAGAACGGTCTCAATGCTCCGTCTTAAGCCGTGTCCTTTTTCTGTTACCAGGAAGGAAATGGACGGGTTGTCTACTTCAATTTTGTCTATCAGTCCCTGTGATACCATAAATTTCAGATATTTTTGCAGTTGCCGGTAGCTCATGTTGGCGCTGTACATTATCTCGGTCTTGCCTGCTCCGTCAGCCCCGATCCGCAGCATTTCACTGATGATTTCAATATTAGACCGCCGTTGATTCATTTGCCTCACCCGGCCACCCGTAAACTCAAGTTTAAGCAGGTGTGACTAATATATAACTCTGCGGAAATAATGTCAATCAATATATCAGGCATTGAGAACAGGCCTTTCACTTTGATACGCTAAAAGTTGAGGGATCAGCTTGCTTAACGGAATCGATCATCCACCGGGTTACGGGGCTGAACAGGGGTTCCATCCTGATTGAAACACCTAAGCCAAGCTCAACTGCGGGAAGGAATACCTTGATCAGCGGATTAACCACTCCGGCAAGAGGTTCCAGCAGCCAGGCTGCGGCCCAGTTAACAGGGCTGAAAAGTATAACCAGTGAATCAAAAAGTACCCAACCAATCCCGGAGGATCTTTTCTTTTGTTTATCAATCGGGCGCCTATCCCCGCTTGAGCACTCATGCTCCCAATTGTAGTAATACCTCGGAAACATCCTTGCCCATTTCATAATTACCAGCGGGTCCTTCCTGATCGCGTGAAGAAGGCTCTTTACCAGGGGGGTACCGGCATGTGTCAGGATGCCGGGGCCGAATTGATGATTTATCCTTGCCCTCAATTCTTTGCGGTCGTGGCTTTCCTGGGCTTTACGCAGGTTCCACCTGCCCTTATTGGTAATTGCCCATTGGATTATTGTGTGGGCTTTTATCCTCCGGTTATACCTCTCCAGGAATTTAGCGGAAAAATCCATAGCCCTTATTGCCTCAATAGCTACATCAGCGGCTATATCGGCTGAAAACCATGCGGTTGGGACACCGTCACACAGCCCAGTGCTTTCAAGCCCGGCTGTGTCTCCCACAAGTATCATCCCATCCGTGTAATTGGGCATGTTACGCAATCTATCATCCAGGCCGACAAATATTTCGAACCCTTCCCACATTCTCGCCCTCAATTTGGCGCTGGGAGCGATCTCGTCTCTCCACCAGGGGAGTTGCGTGGTAATATTTTCGTGATACTCGTCAAATAGCCGTCTCAAGTTTGGCACATAGCCGTCACCCATTGCCAGGCATTGATCCTGCATCCAGTGGATGCTATTTCTATAAGGCCAGCTCATAAGCCCGTTGCCATGGCCAAGAGGCGGAGCAATCTTCAGTTCGTCGAATCCCCAGCAGAATCGCAATGTATGTCCAAATACCCTGTCTATAACCTCCTTCGGGCAATCATAGTCATAAGTATCAGCCAGGGAAATTGCCTGGGGCGGATATTTATCCCTTACCCCCGCCTTGACCGCAAGTATTCCCTGCGATCCCTCGCTATTTATCACAATTCTTGATCTTATTGTCTCCCCATTGTCGGTTACGACACCTTTAATATACCCATCCTCTTTTATAAAATCTATCACAGTGGTGCATGTTCTTAACTCAGCCCCGGCATTAACAGCCTGTTCCGCTTCCCAGGTGCAAAAAGGTTTGCAATAAGCGTTGTAACCAAAGGCAAATATCGGCGACAGCGGCCTGGGTATCCGCATTTCAACTATCTCAATATCTCCGGCTTTTACATCGTAGATAACGTAATTTCTTATCCCGTCTACCGGCCTCTCTACGGGAGGGTTACCATCCCTTATAAAGGGAGGGCCAAATAGAAAGCCATAAATCGGGATAGTGAGCCCCGAAACCACCTTTTCCCCGGGATTTTCCGACCTTTCTAACAAGAGCGTTTTCAGTCCGGCACCGGCACACTTTTTAGCCGCTACAGGACCGCCAAATCCCGCCCCAATAACAACGACATCGTATTCCTGTTGCATTATTTTATCCCCAATCGCTCCTATATCCGGTGCCACCGGGCGGCCAGGAAAAATCTATCGCCTCTTCCCCGCAGACATACCAGCATGAGGCGCATTCCATACACTCGTCAAGGCTTCGTATCCTCGCCAGCTTATTTTCTATCTCAAAACAGCCACCCAGGCACACTTTCAGGCAATTACCACAACCCGTACATTTCTTTTCATCTATCTTTATAAATACGCCCGTATCGCCGATCCATTCCACTCCTGGAAATCTCTCAGATGTTCTTGCCATATCATTTCTCTTGTACGCCATAATATCATTTTGTATTGAGGGCTGCTTTGGCCGAAACGGGCATATATCGAGCGTGCATCATAATTTTCTAAAAAGCTTCAGGAAGCGGTCCTGGTAGCTGTCCCACAGGTCCCAGCGCTGCAATTCGCTAACGAGTTCCGCTGCCAGGGAGGGATCTTTGGCAGTCATATCCATGAGTTCCTCTATCCTGTCACGGGCATCTTCGGGCACTCCGCTCCGGTCAATATTGAACCTTCCTAGGCCATATAGTTCCGAAAAATTCCGCTGAGCAGAATTTCTGGTAAGGTCGAGAGTAAATTTCATCAGGGAAACATCCCACATCTCTTCGACCCCTCTGATGATGGTGCTGAGCGGATCGCTCTGTTTATCTATGCGCCGGTTGATATTATCCACTATGCTGCCCAGCGGTTCAGCGACCAAGCTCATTTCGCCGAATTCATTTTTATAGGAGTATAAGATACCCGGCTCATGGGGATTTTGGTCTGCTGCCATTTGTATATACCGCCGCGCCGGACCACTGAAACCTTCTATGTGCATAAGATAGGCGGGGGTAATGATTTTAGGCCTTGCAGCTATCACCCGGCCTTCCCTGACTACATTCACTTCTGGCATCAGTTCCGTAACCATGTAGTAATAGATGTTGGTAATGCCGAAGGTTGCCAGTTGCTGCCTGGGAAAGCGCAGCACAAATGTATTGCTGATGGCAGCCTGTATTTTTTCGTCGGGTTCCATAGTCGCTAACCAGCTCAGAAAAACATCTGTACCGCTTCGAAATTACGCTTAATCCTGTCTTTGCCCCGGATTATCCCATTGGGTTCAGTATTATGGCCTGGAACAAGATACTCTACGTCCAAAACGGCCAACTTGTCTATGCTCTTTTTCAGCATAAGTGTGTCCCCTCCCGGGAAATCGGTCCTGCCAACGCTCATATAAAAGATAACATCGCCGGTTATCAATATTTTGGTGTCCGGCAGATACAGGCATACCGACCCGGGTGAATGGCCCGGCGTCAGTATTACCTGAACCTTGAACCCATCCTTGCCGAGGTCAAGTTCACCTTCTTTGAGGAAGAAGAGAGGGGTGAAATGAGGCGGTTTCATGCCGAACATGGTGTACATGCGCTCACCGACGGTGTTCCTGAATTTATCCTCTTCTTCAGAAAGGGTTACCTGTGCCCCGCCCCGGTTAATGATCAATTCATTTGATTGGCAGTGATCAGGATGGCTGTGAGTATTGATGATCAACCCGATCTCCTGCATTTTGATATTATCCTGTGCCATTGCCTGTTCGAGGCTCCCGATACAGTCTTCCCCGGCTTCGTTGGTGATATGACCGGGGTCGACGATGATATGCTGCTTATCCCCCTTCAGGACTCCCGTAATTACCGTCGTGTTACAGTTATTGCCCATGCCCTGCCAGATATAGCCATAAACATTGTCCTGTAATCTGACTGAATTGTGGAATTTCATAGATAACTGCCTCTGGTTAGACCAATATTAAATTAAGTTGATGAGTTGATGGAACGCTGCGTCGATATTATTATGCGTATCTTCGCCGATACATTCAATGATTGCCTCGGCTACTTTGAGGACCTTATTCTCCTCAGCCTCACCCAGCATAGAGATCATCTGCTCCATTTTAACGCCCAGCTGCAACTGCTCTTCTGCCGGCACCTTTTTCGATTTGGGCAGTGAAAGCAACGGGTTGGTGAAAAGTATAGGACGCATCAACGCGCTCTCATAGACAAACCGGGTCTGCCTGCTCGTCCGTGAAATGCTCCAGGCGGCCTTGTCATCCTCTGCTGGTTGAATCCATTCCCGCGCGTAAGCGAACTGGCAGTGAATGTAATCGTTAGCGATCAATAACCGGGTTGCTTCGTAGTCTTTTACACCCAGCGAAAGCTGAAAGAAAATCTCCTCCAGCTTATCATTTTCGATTCCTTTTACAGTAGCCGTATGCCGGCAGTCCTCAGGTATTTGAAAGATGCTGTATTCAAGCGCACCGTGCAGAACCGTGTGCGCAACCTCGTGCCGGATCGCGCCGGCCCTGGCCAGCTTGCTGTATCTGGACAGTCGGTCGTTGCATATCAACAGCCGCGGATAGCCGCGCAGCACCTCGTATGTACAGGCTGAGGCATCGTCAACAGTGTTGAAGGACATGCCCAGCTTGAACTTTTCCTCGCGCAGGAAGCTGTTGAGGTTTTCTTCGCTATCGAATGCATAGACCTCGATCTTGTAGGGTACCCGCTGACTAAAATGCTGATAACAGTCGTTAAGGACTTCGGAAATCTCCTTCTTGAAGCTTCCCGAAATGTTGCCGCGGGCGAAGTAACTAATATCAACCGGAGACATACGCAATTAAGACAAAGATATCAATGTTGAGCGGTAAAGTCAATAATCGTGCTACAATGATGAAAATTAGTATATCGAGGTATTCCCGAGATGAGGAAAATTTGGGCGCCCTGGCGAATGCAATACATACTGCAGGCAGGTAAAGATAAAGGCTGCATATTATGCGATAAACCGGCAGAAAAGAGAGATGAAGCCAATTATATTTTGTACAGCGGCAAATACAACTTCGTAATTTTGAATGCCTATCCTTATACGCCGGGTCACTTAATGGTTGCTCCTTACCGCCACATAGGCAATCTAACGGAAGCTAATGCTAAGGAGGCTGATGAGCATATCAAGCTTATGCAGCTATGCATCAGGCTGCTGACTGCCGAGATAAAGCCCGATGGGTTTAATCTCGGAATGAACCTTGGCAAGGTGGCCGGGGCTGGCCTGGAAGGACATATACATACACACGTTGTGCCGCGGTGGAACGGGGACCATAATTTTATGTCTGTGGTGGCAGATACACGGGTTATATCCGAGGGCCTGAAAACCACCTATGAGAAGTTGAAAGAGGGGTTGCCGCGGCTGTCAGTATAGGGATTTAGCTCAGCAGCAGCT
>CAIMUM010000221.1 GCA_903844685.1 uncultured Dehalococcoidia bacterium | reverse complement strand
GGGCAGAGTACGGGGCTTCTGCTCTGCAGGGGAATCACTCAGTTCCCCCAGCTCAATGAGCGCCTGCTTCAGGTCTTTTTCATGGCCGCGGTTTTCAAGATTGGCCATCAGGCTGTAGGCGCACGGCACGACAAGCAGGGTGAGGAAAGTGGAAAACAGGACGCCGCCTATAACCACCATGGCCATTGGAACGCGGGTTTCTGCGCCGGGCCCTATACCCAAAGCCGGAGGGATGGCGGCCGCTATCGTGGCGAAGGAAGTCATAAGTATCGGCCTCAGCCGTATAGGGCAGGCGTCCAGCAGCGCGTCGGTAACGCCCATGCCTTCCATCCGGCGCCGGTGGTTAGTAAAGTCCACCAGCAATATGGAATTCTTCTTCACTATGCCCATCAGCAATATCATGCCTATCATGCTATAAATATTCAGGGATTGATGCCCGATGAGCAGCGCCACAAACGCGCCGGTTATGCTGAAAGGCAGAGCCAGCAGCACGGTAACCGGGTGTATGAAGCTGTTGAACTGCGATGCCAGCACCATGTAAGCCACAAAAATGCCGAACACCATAGCCATCATCAGGCTGCCGAAGGAATCCTGGAAAGTCTGAGAGCTGCCTGAAAGCACTATACGGTAGCCGTCGGGCAGCAGCTCCTTGCCCAGCTTCTGCATCTCGGACAGCGCCTCGCCCTGGGAAACGCCCGGCGCGGGATTGGCGAAAATGCCGATGGCGCGTTCCCTGTTGCGCCGCGAGATTGACAGCAGGGTGGGCTTCTCCACTATCTTCATGACCTCGGACAGTTTTATAAGCTCGCCGCGGTTGTTGCGCACCCAGATCTTGCCGATGTCCGACGGGGTCTGGCGGTCCTTATCCACCAGGCGTACTCGTATGTCATAGCGCTTGCCGTTCTTTGTGAATTTACCCACGCGCACGCCGCCGATCATCGAGTTAACCGCGTCGCCTATAGTGGCTATGTCCACTCCGCGCGCGGCCGATTTTTCCCTGTCCGGTATCACCTGTATCTCGGGCATGCCGGACTGGTAGTCGGTGTCCACGTCCACCATTTTACCAGAATCCGCCATGCGCTTCATACGCGCCTGGTCCAGCTCGGCGAGCTTGTCCCAGTCCGGGCCGCGCAGGCTTACTTCCACCGGGTAGCCGCGCTTGGCGGTAAAGCCGGCCTGCGAGGGGTCCTGTATAGAAACCCGGTCCAGCTCCGGTATCTGTTTAAGAGCTTTGCGGGTGTAATTCATCAAGTCCTGCTGGGTGGGCTTTTTCCCCCCTTTTTTCAGGGGCACGCGGTCGTTTGGCTGTTTTGTCGTTATAAAGAGCATGCCGGTGTTGACGGTGCCGCCGCCGACCGAACCAAAATAGCGGTCGATGTTCGGCTCTTTCATCGCCCAGGCTTCCACTTTTTTGAACACTGTGTCCGTATAATCGAAAGAGGAGCCGATAGGGGTCTGCAGGCGCACCATAAACTGGCTCTGGTCCTGCGACGGGGTGAATTCCATAGGCAGTTTCAGCGCTATCAGCAGAGAAACGACGAACACCAGCACCGCGGCCCCTATGGT
>CAIMUM010000220.1 GCA_903844685.1 uncultured Dehalococcoidia bacterium | reverse complement strand
GGAAAGATCGGCGCCATGATGGGACATCGAGGCCTGCTAACCGTGCCGGGCGGCCATCCGAGGAAGGAAACAAGATGAGTGAAGGTAATCCAACCACATTGACCACCGGGAGTCCGGCCCTGCTGACCCGGGAAATCCTCGATAAACAGCTAACCAGGGAGACCGTTGCTGCGCTGGAAGGCTGCGTCCGCTGCGGCCTTTGTGCCGATACATGCCATTACTATCTGGCCCAACCTCAGATGGAGAATATGCCGTGCTACCGGGGCGAAGCCGTACGCAAGCTTTATCGCGAAAACTCAGGCCTGGCGAACCGGCTTTTTGGTAAACCCACCAGGGCAAAAACAGGTGATGAACTATCACTTGATTCTTTAGCCGACATAGCGTTCGGCATGTGCACCCTCTGCCGCCGCTGCACTGTGAACTGCCCCTTGGGAGTAGACACAGCTTCCCTGATGCGCACTGCGCGGTCCATAGCCACGGCCGCGGGCAAAGCCCCGGAGATACTCGTTCAGCTTGCTGACTCAGCCATCAGCCGTGGTGAGAATATCGAGCTTTATCGTGATTTGCTACTGGAGCAATTTAAAGACCTGGAAACCGAGACACGCAAGAAGATCAACGACCCGTCATTTACAATCCCGATAGGCAAGAAAGGCGCAGACATGCTATTCGTTGGTCTGTCTGGTGAGCATAGCATAGTGCCGCCGGCCATACTGTTCCATTATGCGAAAGCAAACTGGACATTAAGCCTGTTTGAAGCATCAAACTACGGTTCGTTTATCGCTGACGCCGAAAGATCCAAAAAAATAACCCAACGTATTATCGACGAAGCCAAAGAGATAGACGTAAAAGAGGTTGTGATCGGTGAATGCGGCCACGCATACACAGTATTGCGCTGGGAGGCCCCGAAATGGTTCAAGGAAGCACTGCCATTTCGTGTAAGAAGCCTGATAGAGGTCCTGGCCGAGTGGATACAGGACGGACGTCTCATTCTCAACCCGGATGCCAACCCTGAGCCGGTGACCTATCACGATTCCTGCAACCTTGGCCGGAACGGCGGCCTGCTGGAAGAACCGCGTGTTATATTGCGTGCTGCAGTCAGGGATTTTCGCGAGATGTACCCCAACAGGGAGGAAAGCTACTGCTGCGGAGGCGGCAGCGGCATGGTGGCTGTTTCGGAATGGGAAGAGCGGCGTATGCAGGCAGGCCTGCCCAAAGCCAAGCAAATTAAGGCGACCGGCGCTAAAATCGTCGTGGCATCCTGCGACAACTGCCGGATACAGCTCAGCGAGCTTAATGAGCGATACAATCTGGGCGTCAGGGTGACAGGCCTTGCTGAGCTGGTTGTAAATGCCATCGTTCCACCGGTAAAGCAGTAGGGAAGGATCTTTAGACCCATCCGAAAAAGCGGGCAGACATAAATGTCCGCCCCTACATGTAAATGTTACAATATCCCGCATGGACTCGCTTCCACTCCTGAAATACCTCGTCGAGGCTGGCCTGGGCTCCCGCCGCCAGGTTGTAGCCGCCATCAAGCTGGGCCGTGTCGCGGTGAACGGCCGGCAGGCCGAGAGCTATACCATGCCGGTCTACCCGCAGGCGGATAAAATTACCTTCGACGGCAAGCCCGTTTCTTTCCATGATAGGGCTCGTATAGTGCTTATGTTAAATAAACCGCTGGGACTGTTGACCACCACCAGAGACGACCGTGGCAGGAAGACCGTGCTGGATATCCTGCCGCCGGAATACCGCGGCCTCGGCCTTTACCCCGTGGGCAGGTTGGACCACGACACAACCGGGCTGCTGCTGTTAACCAATGACGGCAGCCTGACCTACCGGCTCACTCACCCGCGCTTCGAGCTGGGCAAGGAATACCTGGTGTATATCGAAGGAATGCTTAAACCCGGTGAGAAAGAGAGCATAGAGAAAGGCGTCCTGCTGGACGATGGCATGACTGCCCCCGCAACACTCGGTGAAATCAACTATGCCCCGCCCTACAACTACAGCATTACCATCCACGAGGGCCGCACCCGCCAGGTCAGGCGTATGTTCGCCCACTTGGGGTATACGGTACGGGCATTGAAGCGGGTGAGGATGGGCAACCTAAGGCTGGGAGAACTGGCGGAAGGGCAATTCAAAAGGCTGTCTGTCCAGGAAATAGCATCGGCGCTCAGGGAACACAAGAAATAACTTTTCGCCCCTGGCCATTTTAGTCCCGCTACGTGCAGCGTTTTTTTGAGTGGTGTAAAATAGTGCGGATTTTTATTTGCCTCAAATAAATTTAAGGAGTGTGTTTTAGAATGGGTAACAGGCTAAGGGGCAAGGTAGCAATCGTAACAGGCTCGGGGCGCGGCATAGGCAGGGCAGAGGCCATGGCATTGGCTGCTGAAGGGGCCAAGGTTGTGGTCAATGATCTGGGCGCTGCTCCGGACGGTTCCGGCGCGTCGGCAAGCCCGGCAGATGAAGTTTGCCAGGAGATTAAAAAGCTGGGTGGCGAGGCCGTACCCAATTTCGACTCAGTGGCCACCTGGGCGGGTGGCGAAAACATCGTTAAGACCGCCATCGACAAATTCGGCCGCATCGATATCCTGGTCAACAACGCGGGCATCCTGCGCGACCGCATGCTCTTCAACATGAGCGAAGATGAATGGGATATCATCCTTAAGATCCATCTTTACGGCCATTTTTACTGCACCAGGGCGGCTGCTCCATATATGCGCCAGCAGAGATGGGGGCGCATCATCAACACATCCTCGATCGCAGGCCTGGGCAACATGGGACAGACCAACTACAGCGCGGCCAAGGAAGGCATCGTGGGCTTCACACGCTCAGTAGCCCTGGATATGGGCAAATACGGCGTGACCTGCAACGCTATCCGTCCCAACGCGGCAACACGCATGACCGTTACGCCGGAACTCAAAGCGGCCTGGGAAAAGAGGGCGGCAGCAGCTGGCATAACCGATAAAGCTCAATTCGAGGCCATGATCAGCCAGATGTTCGCCTCCAAGCCGGAGAACATCGCTCCGGTGGTGGTCTTCCTCTGTACAGATGAGGCAGCCAACCTCAACGGCAGGACCATCTTCATCAACCTCAACCAGATCGGCCTTTACTCGGAACCGGCGATAATCAAGGAAATAAACAAGGCCGAGGGCTTCTGGAGCGTAGATGAGCTAGTCAAGGAGATACCGTCCAAGCTGACCGGCGACCTGGTCAACCCGGCGCCACCTCAACCCGCCAAATAATCAACTCCGACACGAATTCCGAGCAGATGGGCACCGTAACGGTACCCATCTGCTCATTTCACAGGGAGGTGCGATGAGCAATCATATCGTCCATGACAAAAGGATGCAGCTCTGGATAGTCATCAGTGTGGCTTTTGCCTCCTTCATGGCTGCGCTGGACACCTACATTGTCAACGTTGCTCTTCCTACCATTGCCCATTATTTTAACGTCGGCACTACTGATGCTGCGCTGGTCACACTGGCGTACCTGCTGATAATAACCAGCACGCTGCCTATCTTCGGCAAAATAGGTGACCGCATCGGCTTCAAAACCGTATTCATACTCGGTTTTGCATTCTTCTCAATAGGTTCATTGTTCTGCGGGCTTTCACCACATATTTACCAACTGGTCGGCTCACGCTGTATTCAGGGACTCGGCGCTGCCATGCTTTATGCGGTAGGCATGGCCCTTGTTCCGAGGCATATACCACCAGAATCTCGCGGATGGGCTTTCGGCATCACCGCCACATTAGCAGGTTTAGGCGTGGTTGTAGGGGCGCCGCTGGGAGGCATCATCACCCAGTATTTCAGCTGGCACTGGATCTTCCTGATCAACGTTCCCGTCGGCATAGCGGCTATCTTCGTGGCCATCAAGGTCATCCCCTCCGGCAAGCCTGATAGCGCTGACAAGAAACAGGGCGCGTTTGATTATCCCGGGGCCATACTGAGTTTTGTCGGCCTTTTCACGCTGGTTGGAGCCCTCAACAGGGGTCAACAGTTAGGGTGGGACCATCCGGGCATCATAGCCGGCTTTATCCTGTCAGCGCTTTTACTTACGGCTTTCATCATCAGGGAGAATCGATGCAAGGACCCCTTGCTTGATATTGAGCTCTTCAAAATTCCAAGCTTCAGTTACGGAGCTTTTGCCGCCATGTTCGCCTGGTGCATGTTCGCCGGCAGTAATTTCCTCTTGCCTTTCTACATGACCCTTACACTGGGACTGCCATCAAGTATCATAGGCGCCCTCTTCCTCATCAGTTCCATCCTCTTCATCATAGTCAGCCCATATATGGGGCGACTCTCCGACCGCACCGGCGCCCGCATACTTTGCTGTTTGGGCATGGGCGGCGCAACCGCTGCGGTGCTTTTCTTCGCGCTTACCCTTGGTTTGCATTCCCTGTTTCCTATCTTAATTTACCTGGCCCTGGCCGGCGTCACCATGGGTGCCTTTGTGCCGCCCAATAACAGCCTCACCCTGGGCTCCATACCGGAGGCAGGCCAAGGAACGGCATCCGCCGCCTCGCGCGCGCTGATGAACCTGGGCATGGTGCTCGGTGTGGCCATCTACCAGACTATCTTCTCGGCAGTCCTGCCCGATTCGGCACTTAATACGAGCCTGTCAACTTCCGGCATTCCACCGGCAACATTAGACATCGGCTTCCGCAATGCCTTCCTGGCAGGTGGCATCATGTGCGGTTTGTCCTTTGTGCTATCCCTGCTGGCAAGGGAAGACAGGGGTAAAAGGACCGGCTCGGTCAGGCCGGATATCGTAGTGTAGGCAATCAAGGCAAGGAGGTGGCCATTGTCGACAGCCAGTTGTGTAATAAGGAAAGTGAAGGACGAAGATCGGGATGCAGTAGTAGGCATTATCAATTATTTCATAGAGCACAGTTACGCCAATTATATGGAAGGCATAGTAGACGGATCTTTCTTTGATATGGCCAGGAATATGTGCAGGAACGGTATTTTTTATGTTGTCGACTCGTCGCAGGAAGGCATTATCGGTTTCGGCATGCTGAGGCCGCATATGTACCCGGGGCTGTTCAAGCGCGCGGCAGAGGTAAGTTACTTCATCCTGCCGGGACACACGCATAAGGGACTGGGCGGCAAACTACTGGCAACGCTTGAGCAGGAAGCACATAAAGTTGAAATCGAAACACTGCTGGCCAATATCTCATCGATTAACGATCAGAGCCTGTCCTTCCACCGCAAGCATGGCTTTAAAGATTGCGGCCGCTTCGAGCATATCGGCATCAAGTTCGGCAAGGATTTCGACGTCGTGTGGATGCAGAAGTTTATCTGAAGCAAAACAAAGGGCGGGTCATTTGACCCGCCCTTTGGAATTATAACCTGTTAACCGCCTATTTTATTCTCAAGTGGAATGGGCCGAAATCGAACTGGTTCTGGTTGGGATCCTGGCCATTGCCCGGATTGAATTGATTATTGGCAGGCATCTTATCCGGCCATTCACCTAATACGACCGGCACCGATATCTGCTGGTCTCCCCTCTGCACCGAGAGAGTCACCGTATCTCCCGGCTTCTTACCGTTGAAATAAGAAAGTATGTCCTCTACCTTGATTACCGGTGCACTGTCGATGGCGGTAATGATATCGCCGCCCGCAGTCGCTTCGTTTTGATTATTCCTGCCGCTCTCCACGAGTCCGGCCTTCTCAGCCGGGCTGCCGGCCATGACGCCGACCACATAAACGCCTTTCTCGGCTTTCAGCTTCAACTTATCAACCAGGTCTTTGCTTACCGGCATGCCTTCGATGCCCAGCCACGGTGTCTTGATCGAGCCGCCCTTAAGCAACTCCGGCAATATCTTTTTAGCAGTGTCGATAGGAACAGCAAAGCCTACACCGTTCGCCGAAGCTTCTATCGCCGTGTTGATACCGATGACTTCACCGTTGGAATTGAGCAACGGGCCGCCGGAGTTGCCCGGGTTGATGGCAGCATCTGTCTGTATGATACCCGTCATATTGCGGCCTGAAGACCCGGGTATCGACCTGCCGATACCACTGACTATCCCTACCGTGATTGAACCCTGCAGGCCGAAGGGCGAACCCAGTGCGACCGCCATCTGGCCAGGTTTCACTTTGCTGGAATCGGCCAGTACCAGGTAGGCCAGGCCGGGAATTTTGGTAGCGTCCACCTGCACCAAGGCAATATCATTATTAGGGTCTGCCCCTATAACCTTGCCTTCAAGCTCCGTGCCGTCGCTCATATAGACTTGAACGGTGGATACCTTGTCCACCACATGGTTATTGGTGAGTATATGTCCCTCGGCATCGATAATAAATCCCGAACCCTGTCCCCTCATCTTGGGGATATCGAGGCCAAACGGGCTGAGAAAAGGCGCCGGCGCAGATGCCACGGATTCGACCTGCACGACGGCAGGGATACATTTTTCATACAGTGATACTGTGGTGCTTTCATCAAAAAGCGGCGCCACCTGTACCGCGGCTGAGGATGACGGCAGCTTGATTTCCGAAGATTGTTTGGCTCCGGCCGGGGCCGCCGCGCTGCAGCCGGCGGCGATTAATAATACCGCCGCCAGTACGGTCAGCGTGATTATCCAGCTGCCGCGTTTCCAGGCTGCAAATTTTTTCCATAAAGACATAACTGTCCTCCTTTATTTTGTTGACTATTAAATATCCTTTACAGGTTTTGACGAAGGTAATACATATCAAAAAGATTGGGTGAATTCGACTGCTGTTCGATGACCCTCTCGATTTTCATCTCTTCCAGGTCAACCTGTACCAGCCAGGTTTTGCCATTAAGCAACACCGGGACCACCGCCTGGGACGCAGCCGGCGTTACCTTCAAAATATTCCCGTTTACTACCGTCATGTTCGAGATGGACGAAAAAATCGGAAAGACCCGGCCGATCTGTGCGCCGCTGTTTATCAAATCTTTAACCCGGATATCGGAAAGGGCGATTTGAATTGCTTTATCCTGTTCCGCCTGAGGCAATTCCGGCATAAATAATCCTTCATAGCGCCGTGTTTGCACCACGGTCCGGACATTCATATCTACATCCGCTTCGATGAAGTCCCCCATACCTCGGCAACATACCACACTGGCCATACCATCCCTGACATCCACGCGTACAATAATTATTTCACCGCTGCCAGTCAGGCGCTGTTGGATAGCAGGGTCCTTTTTAACCACATCCGCGGCGATCACCGCGGGTGAGGGGCCCGCGACATAAAACACAGCAGCCAGCACTGCGGCTACGATAAAAAGCGCCAACCCGCTGGCAGCCGCGGCCCTCCAGGCCGGGGCGCGCAGCCAGTTAAAGGCATCGCTTATCGCGCCTATAAAATCACCCGCCGGCATCGGCGCTTTTCCCGGTCGCCGCATACCGGCGGTACCTTCTATCAAAACCACCTTGAGCTTTTCCCTGTGACTTACAATAAGCAGCTCGGGAATTTCTACGTTTTCCAGTTTCCGGATAAGCATGTCCTTTTTCATTTTCTTGCCCTGCGCTCTAATAAATATAATGTCCCGCCGCTTAAAAAGTTGCATCACTGCATCTTTTCTCTCAATTTCTCCACGCCTCTATGTAAAAGTGACTTGATAGTCCCTTCCTTCTTTCCCAGTATCTTGACCATCTCCCTGATTTTTTTCTTCTCAAAGAATTTCAGGGTGATCACTTCCTGGTACATCTCAGGCAATTCTGCAAGCTTTTTATGCAGGAGGAGAAACTCCTCGTGCCTGCTCAATTCTTCTTCAGCATGGTTTATTTCATCAGCGTAATCACCCGTGTCAGCCAGTTCCGCTATCTCCTCAATACTGGCAATACGCTTGCCTCCCTGCCGCCTGTAATGGTCATTTATCTCGTTACCGGCAATCCTGTACAGCCAGGCGCCAAATGGCACATCCCTCCAGCGGAATTTCCTGATCTGGTTAAGCGCTTTCAAAAAGGTTATCGATGTTATGTCAAGTGCCAACTGTACGTTAGCAGTGCGTTTCAGTGCGAAGTTAAAGATACACTGGTAATAAATCTCGTACAGTTCGCCGAAGGCCTCGGGGTTATGTTGCGCGCGCTTTACCAGTTCTTCTTCCGCTTTCAGTTTGCTGTCGGAAAGCAAAGTTTCAGGTTTCATTTCGATATGTATTGCTCAGTTTACCAGATAACGCAACGGTTGCAGAAATGTTGCATTACCAAAATAGAAGCACAAGAAATAAACAGCGGCCGCTGGTAATGCTATCAACCTTTATTTATTAAGCGAGTCCAGCGCCTTTTGCCACTGTTCTACCGTTGCAAAAGGCGTATTTTTATTGAAGGCAATGTAG
>CAIMUM010000219.1 GCA_903844685.1 uncultured Dehalococcoidia bacterium | reverse complement strand
TTATTTGCATCCAAGCATAAAACAAACGCTCGCAGCATTACAAATGCTGCGAGCGTTCGGATTGCAAATAAGTTGCCTTGTCAGGCCAGGTAGTCTATCAGCTTGCGGCTCCTGCTGGGGTGCCGCAGTTTGGCCAGCGCTTCCTTCTCGATCTGCCTGATGCGTTCACGGGTAAGTCCGAACTCGGTGCCAACCTCTTTCAAGGTCAATCCCTGCTCGTTATCCAGCCCGTAGCGCATCTCTATGATCCTCCTCTCCCGGTCGGTCAGGGAAGAGAGGATGTCCTTGAACTGCTGACGGAGCATGCTTTGGGCGGCTTCTTCTTCGGGTGCAGGGCTGACCTCATCCTCGATAAAGTCGCTCAACTGGCTCTCGTCATCGCCTATGGGTATATCGAGTGAAACCGGCTCAGCATATAATATGCCCACCAGCCAGTCTATCTTTTCCGTTTCCACGCCCATTTCACCGGCGATCTCGTCGCTGGTAGGCTTGCGTCCCAGCTTCTGCAGGAGTTTCTGGCGGGCGTTATTCATCTTGGTTATGGTTTCAACGGTATGGACGGGCAGCCTGATCGTCCGCGACTGGTCGGAGATAACCCTGTTAATGGCCTGCCGTATCCACCAGGTAGCATACGTGCTGAACTTAAAGCCGCGCCGGTAATCGAATTTCTCTACCGCCCGCATCAGGCCGATATTGCCCTCCTGGATAAGGTCGGATAGCGGCATGCCGCGCGCCCGGTATTTCTTGGCCATGCTCAATACCAGGCGCAGGTTGGCCTTTATCATGTGCTCGGCGGCGTCGCGCCCAGCCTTGCGGATGAATTCAAAATGCTCAATCAACTTTCCCCGGTTGATTTCCAGGTACTTGCTGAAATCCGCTTTCCCCGCGCTCTCCTTTAATTCCGCGCTGGTCTTGACAGCACGGTATCCATCCACCACCTGCCAGGGGATAAGCCGCGTCAATATTGATATAGCCGTAATCTCCTGTTGCGCCTCTTCACCCTCAAGGTTCATAGCTTTAGCTACAAAGTCAACCAAGTCAGCACTAACTACGATATCTATGTCTGCCCGCAGCGCGTTATCCGACAGTTTCTGCGATAACGGTATGCTGGGTAGATGATAACGTTTAAAAATTTTATCCATGAGACCGGCACGTTCCACCAGCCGGGCGATAAGTTGTTTTATCGTATCCGTTTCCGGCTGCTTTCTGCCGCCCCTGGAAGCTGATCTCTCCAACTGAGAAAGGTAATGAGCCAGTTCCATGCGGCTGGCCAGCGTTTTTTCATCCTTTGATGTAAGGAGAGGTGTTTTGCTGCATTCAGCTATGTACAGGCTGACAGAGTCCTCGGTGAAATCCCTGTTGTTCTTACCATCTAAGTACGCCACATCATCAAACTCCGATTTCCCGGAAATGGAATCGATGCCTTTGGCAGCATTCCCGGCAGCAGCAAACCCCGGAGCAGCAGGGGACTGCTCTGATATACTGGTGCGTTCCTTAACTTTATTCATTTCTATCTTCTCCCCCCGTACAATCCCTGTACGGAGCGTATTATTCAATTTATATTCAGTTATGCGTTTCCCTCGTAGGGCAAAATAATATTACTATCACCCAGTCTTACAGTAAGCGACTAAGGTCGCAAATAATAAAACGTTTTTCCGGATAAAAGGTTGCGGCTTAAAACAGGTGGAAACCAATAAATGGAAGGGGTTCCCGTTGGTCGGGGATCAGATTTCGGACACAACTATTTCATAAGGACACTGTAATGCCCCGGTGGCGCATACAAGTTCGCAATCGGTGCACCACCCGCAGTCATCCACATGAATTAGGGCAACCTTGTCCTCTGTCATAACCAGCGCACCGCACCGGCAAACTGTTACACACAGGCCACACCCATCACATCTGGCCTGGTCAAATATGGGCATCAACTGCAATTCATATATCCTTTTATCGAATAACTACTACTATTTTATCCATATCTACCTGTCTATACTGTAACTTACATCACCTTAGTTTAATCCGGCGATCCTGCCGAGGTACTCCTTGTCCTTTATTACTATGCGGTGCTTCTCGATGCTGATAGTACCATTTTCTTCGAGCATTTTTAGCGAGCGGCCGACGACCTCCCTGGCCGTCCCGGCCATAGCCGCCATCTCGTATTGAGTCAGCCTCTGGTAGCCATCGGGCCCGGGGTTGGAGTTCTGCAACAGTATCTTGGCTACCCGGCCGGTAACGTTTTTAAATGACAGGTCTTCAACCAGCGTGAGCAGCATGCGTGCCTGCTCACCCAGCGCCTCCAGGGCGTTCTGGACGATTTTCCAGTTTTTTTCCATGACCGGCATCAGGTCATTCTTGTGTATCCAGAAGATGATGGTATTGCCCAACGCCTGCGCGCTGTACGGGCTGTTGCCGGAACTAAACACTGTTACGTCGTTAAATGATTCGCCCGGCCTGACTATTTTTATTATCTGCTCCTTACCCTCTGAAGAGGTTTTAAACACCTTAACGACACCCGAATTGACAAAATGCAGATTCTTCTGTGAATCACCTTCGGACACAACAGTCTGTCCCTTGATGAAGGATTTCTTGCTGAAAAGCTGCGGCAGTCCCGCTAACCGGCCCATTTCTACGCCGGCAAAATATTTCAGCTTGGAAAGATCGTCAACTGTTACTGTCATATTACCTTCTATCTTAGATTGTATCTCCATTAACCAACCATTTACTTTAGCCACGACAAAACTCCTACTTTAAAATAGAGTAGGGATATATTAAATGGTTGATAATGTAATAGTTATATAGTTTAAGAGCAAAATATTAAAAAGTTATAACAATGCCATTAGCTTTTCTGCACGCAAATTATAACATCAGCAGGCTAATTGTTAAATGAAAGGTTCCATTGCGCAGCGAGAACTTATTGATTTGCGTCAAAAAGTTTGACTGTGAAATTTAATAATACTTATAATGTTGTTACCTTGAACAGGCGGCCCTGGCAAATAACAGGGCGCAGTCGGGCTAAAAGCAGCGGTTTACTCCGTGGGACACAGCTTCCACGGGGTTTTTTTAATTAAAATGGATAATCAAAAACAGAAGGCAGCTGTAGCGCTGCTCTCAATTATTTCCAACAGCGCTCTGGTCATTTTGAAGCTTGTGACCGGCGTATTCACGGGTTCCGTCTCGGTATTGTCGGAGGCCGCCCATTCATCAATGGACCTCATCGCCTCTATCATTGCCTTCTTCGCTGTGCGTATCTCAGCCAGGCGCCCTGACGCCGAGCATCCTTTCGGACACGGCAAGGTCGAGGACATTTCAGCGCTGGCCGAAGCCCTTCTTATACTTATCGCTGCAATCTGGATTATTATTGAAGCCATACATAAGCTCACCAACCCCCGGCCGCTGGAAACACTTGACTGGGGGCTGGCCGTAATGCTTTTCTCGGTGCTCACAAATATAGTTGTTTCAAAGTTACTGTTCAATATCGGTAAGAAGACTGATTCCCCGGCACTGATCGCTGATGCCTGGCATCATGGTACCGATGTGTGGACATCTGCCGGTGTGCTGGCAGGGCTCAGTATCGTTTGGGTAGGCTCGAAGTTCTGGCCCAGCGTAAATCTCAACTGGATCGACCCGGTTGCGGCAATACTTGTCGCCCTGCTTATATTGAGGGCGGCCTTCAAATTGACCGTGGACGCAACTAAAGACCTTATAGACACCAGCCCCCCGACCCACGAATTACTCTGGCTTTCCACTTACCTTGAAAGCTGGTTTCCCACGGTCAGGTCCATCCACCGCATGAGGACCAGAAAATCCGGTGCCGCGCGCTTTATCGACCTGCATATCGTGGTCGACCCTGTTATGACAGTCAGTGAATCCCACGCTATCACCGAGAAAATGACCACGGAGATCAGAGAGAAGCTGAGCGGCGCCGATTTAACCGTCCATATCGAGCCCTGCGATGGTTCATGCAAAAAGTCCTGCGTCAGCGGCTGCATGCTTTCAGGAAACGAGAGGGCGAAGATCCAGGTTTCATCAGCAAAGAATAAAAAAATGTGAGGCCGATTTAATGAAAATAGTACGCTTCCAATACCAGGATGCCTTTTCTTACGGTACGCTTGAGAGTGATCTGGTAACTGTGTTCGACGGCAGCCCTTTTCCACTACAGGGTGCCCAATCAGCATTTTTCCAATCCACGCAGAAGAAAATACCACTGAAAGATATTAAGCTGCTGGCGCCCTGCCAGCCCAGCAAGGTAGTTTGCCTCGGCCTGAACTACCGCCCGCACGCCGCCGAACTGAATATCAAGCTGCCGGATCTGCCTTTGCTCTTCATCAAACCGTCGACTTCCGTTACCGGGCCCGGGGAAAACATCGTTTTACCACCCAACCCGGAGAGGATAGACTACGAGGGTGAACTCGGCGTGGTCATCGGCAGGACAGCTAAAAACGTAGCGGAGGCCGACTATGCCGATTACGTCCTGGGCTACACCTGTTTTAACGATGTCACCGACCGTGTCGCGCAGGTCAAAGATGGGCAATGGACCCGTGCCAAGAGTTACGATACCTTTGCCCCCACCAGCCCGTGCATAAGCACCGGCATATCCCCTTTTAACCTGAAGCTCGAAACACTGGTAAACGGCGAGATCAAGCAATCAGGGAGCACCGCTGACCTTATCTTCGGCATACCCA
>CAIMUM010000218.1 GCA_903844685.1 uncultured Dehalococcoidia bacterium | reverse complement strand
GCCGGCTTCCGACGCTGCATACCTGGCGATCGTGTAAGCAGATTTGCCATGAATGGAAAGAGGTAATGGTGATCGGGTGCCCTCAGGCATGGCGCGTCAGGCCCATTTTGAGCTTCACTCCGGCCAGGGTCTGCTTGGCAATAACGCCCGCCCTCCGTGCCCCATCATCAAGGATGGCATAGATATGCTCTGGATCTTTCTCAAGGGCAGCCCTTCTCTCCCTGAAATCGTGGAGAGCGTTATTTATTCCCTCGGCGAGCAGCTTCTTACAGTCGACGCAGCCAATACCAGCTACCCGGCACTGCGCATCGATCTCCTTGGTACTCTCCTCATTGAAAAAGTGGTGCAGGCTGAAGACATTGCAAACTTCCGGATGGCCCGGGTCGTTGCGGCGCTGCCTAGCAGGGTCGGTCATTGCTGTCTTTACCCGCTCCAGCGTCTCCTCCGGAGTAGCTGCCAGCTCGATGTGGTTGTTGTAGGACTTACCCATCTTCTGCCCGCCGTCAAGGCCGCGCACCAGGGGATAATTGGTCAGCTTGGCCTGCGGCTCGGGGAATGTATCGCCGAAGATGAAGTTGAAGCGGCGCACTATCTCGCGTGTCATCTCTAAGTGCGGCAACTGGTCCTCCCCGACTGGAACGGCATCAGATTTATACAGCATGATGTCCGCGGCCATCAGCACCGGGTAGCCCACCAGCCCATAATTGACGTTTTGCGGCTGCATCCTGGCCTTCTCCTTGAAAGTCGGCACGCGCAGCAGCCAGCCCAGCGGCGTCAGCATGCCCAGCAAGGTGAAAAGCTCCATAACCTCGGGTACGTGCGACTGGACGAAGACGATGGATTTTTTGGGGTCGATGCCGGCCGCCAGCCAATCGAGGGTCATCTCGAAGATATTCTGCTGGAGCTCGGAGGTACTCTCAAGTGTGGTGAGCGCGTGTATATCTACAATGCAATATACGCAGTCGTATTTTTCCTGCAGCTTGACGTAGTTCTGGATTGCGCCGATGTAGTTGCCGATATGCTGCCGCCCGGTCGGGCGCGCGCCTGAAAATACTCTCTGTCTCATATCAAGGTAGAAGTCTATCACAAATATGTTTACAGCTACAAACCCACCCGGCGGACAGGACGTTTACATCTTGTCGGGCGCGGTCATGCCCATCAAATGCAGTGTTTTAGCCAGCACCACGCGGGCGGCCTGGACCAGCCTCAAGCGTGCTTTAGTAACGGCTTCATCATCCGAGATGACACGGCATTGCTTATAAAAGGAGTGGAACACTGTGGCCAGGTCCTGCGCGTAAAACGGCAGGTGGTGGGGTTCACGCGTGGCGGCGACCACTTCGATTACCTCGGCTATCTTCACCATCTTGCGTATCAGGGTCAACTCCGCTTCCTCATGCAACAAACCCAGTTCAGCCTGGCTGAAATCAATACCCTTCTCCTCAGCGTTACGCAGTATACTGCTTATGCGCGCGTGTGCGTACTGCACGTAATAAACAGGATTCTCGGCCGACTGCTTAATGGCCAGTTCCAGGTCGAAGTCCATCTGACTGTCGGCGGAACGCGACAGGAAAACGAAGCGGCAGGCATCGGGGCCTACCTCGTCGAGCAACTCGCGCAGTGTGACGATATCGCCGCTGCGCTTGGAAACCTTTACTAACTCCTTGCCGCGCCTGAGGGTTACAAGCTGGCAGATCATTATCTCGAGCCTGTCCGGATTTATGCCCAGCGCGCTCATCACCACCTTCATGCGCTGCACGTGCCCCTGGTGATCGGCGCCCCAGATATCGATGACGTTGTCGAACTTGCGATCCACGAACTTGTTGTAGTGATAGGCAATATCCGAGGCAAAGTAAGTCGGTGTGCCGTCGCTGCGGATAAGCACGTTGTCCCGGTCGTCGCCCAGGGTGGAGGAGATAAACCAGGTGGCGTTCTCGCGTTCGGTTATATACCCGCCGTCCCTCAACATTTTCATCGTCCGGTCGAACTGGCCGCTCTGAAAAAGCGACTGCTCGCTGAACCAGACGTCGAAATTGACGCCCAGGGCTGTGAGGTCGGTCTTTATCTGCGCCATTTCTTTCTCAATGCCTACATTGCCGATATCAGATACTGCCTGCTCCGCTGGCATTTTAAGGTATTTGTCGCCAGAGGCCCCGATTATCTCTTTAGCCAGGTCAATCACGTAATTGCCGTGGTATCCATTGGCCGGCACCTCCGCCTCCTGACCCAACGCCTGCTGATAGCGCGCGAAGAGCGAGCGGTGGAACGCTTCGAGCTGGCTGCCGGCGTCATTGATATAGTATTCCGTAGATACCCTATAGCCGGCTGCGCTCAAAACGAGCGCCAGCGTGCTGCCCAAAACGGCCCCACGGCCATGACCCACATGCAGCGGGCCCGTGGGATTGCCGCTGACAAACTCGATCTGGATGGTCTTATCCCCAGGGGGAATATTGCCGTATGCTTCACCCGACCGGCAGATAAGGTCTACCTGCCCGGTCAGCCATTTTGTGCTGAGAGTGAAATTGATGAAGCCCGGGGCGGCTATGGAGACCTTCTCAATATCGGCCAGGGGCGGCATATTCTTTATAATGGCCTGCGCTACATCCATGGGTTTCTTACCGGTCAGCCGTGCCAGCTTCAGTGCAAGACTGCTCGAGTAGTCCCCGTGCTCGGGCCGGGCAGGTTTTTCGATGGTGATCTCCAGAATAGTGTCGCTGCCAGCCTGTCCCAGTTCAGGCACGCGGGCAACAGCCTGCTCCAGCGCTTCAGCCAATTGTTTTTTGAATGTCATGCTTTCCCCCGTACATTAAGACGATGTCTTATCTAAAATATTTTATTTTCGAAAAAGAAAGTACTATTTTAATTGTTTTCGATGTCTTTATGCCAGATTTTGCGGTATTCCATGGCTAAAAATTTGTGTTCCGGGTCTTTTAAACCGGGGTCCTTATGAAAAATCGCTTTGGCCTCCCGTCGGGCAGTTTCGAGCAGGCGGGTGTCGGATAATTTCGCCATCTTGAGGTCGGGCAAACCGCTCTGCCGTGTGCCGAAAAATTCCCCCGGCCCGCGCAGCTCGAGGTCTTTCTCGGCCAGTGCAAACCCGTCGTTTATCTCCTCGATGGCCTTGAGGCGTTCCTGGCCATACTCGGACGGGTTCTCCGACAGGAGCATACAGTAGCTCTGGTGTTCGCCCCTGCCCACCCTTCCACGGAACTGGTGAAGCTGTGCCAGGCCGAAACGGTCGGCAGCTTCGACCAGCATCACCGTGGCATTGGGAACATCTATGCCTACTTCAACCACCGAAGTCGAAACTAATATATCAAGCTTGCCGTCCTTAAAAGCGTGCATCACGTCTTCCTTCTCAGCCCCTTTCATTTTGCCGTGCAGCAAACCCAGCCGGAGGGTGGGGAAAACATCGCTGGATAAACGCTGATACTCGGCAACCGCAGCCTTTACCTCGAGGGTCTCCGATTCCTCGATGAGTGGACAGATCACAAAGGCCTGGCGGCCTCCGGCAACCTGTTTGCGGATAAAATTATAAGCCCTCTGGCGGTCGTCCGCGGTAATCCACTTTGTTTTGATGGCCAGCCGGCCGGCCGGCATTTCATCAATGGTCGATATATCCAGGTCGCCGTAGAGGGTCAGCGCCAGCGTGCGGGGTATCGGGGTGGCAGTCATAACCAGCAAATGGGGGTTAAAGCCTTTCTGCCTGAGCGCCGTGCGCTGCAAAACTCCGAAACGGTGCTGCTCGTCGATCACCGCTATGCCCAGCCGGGCGAATCTAACGCCCTTTTGCACCAGCGCATGAGTTCCGACCACTAAATCTATCCCGCCGCTCTTGACCAATTCATGTGTGGCAACCTTGTCCCGGGCGTTCAGGCTGCCGGTAAGCAGGGCTACCTTAAGTCCGCGCCCGCCTTCCTGTTGGAAGGTATATATATTGGATTGTCTGCCGGCCTCACCGCAGGTCGAAGAAAGCAATTTGGACAGAGTGGCGAAATGCTGTTCGGCTAGTATCTCGGTGGGCGCCATCAACGCTCCCTGGTAACCATTTTCTACCGCCGTCATTAACGCTATGGCAGCCACCACGGTCTTGCCGCTGCCGACGTCGCCCTGCAGCAGGCGGGACATCGGCACGTCCCTGCGCAGGTCACTGCAAATCTCCTCCGTAACCTTCCCCTGGGCGGCGGTCAGCGTGAAGGGCAGTGAATCAACGAATCGCCTGACATGGCCTTCATCGATGCTGAAGCTTTGCCCGGGCTGTTCCTCCTGCCATTCCCGCTTCCTGCCCAGCACACCGAGCTGCAGCAGTAGCAGTTCGTCAAACGCCAGCCTCTGCCTGGCGGTATTTTGGGCCGCGTAATCATCAGGGTAATGGGCCTGCAGGATAGCCCGCTGCAGTCCCACCAGACGGCAGCGCTCACGTATCTCCGCAGGCAGAAAATCAGTTACCCGGTCCAGGTAACCGTCCAGGGCGCTCTTAACCCAGTTCCGGACCTGCCGGGGGAATAAACCCTGCGTAAGCTGGTAAACAGGTACCAGCCTTCCGGTGTGCACCAGTTCCCTGTCCTCAATCAGCTCCCATTCGGGGTTCTCAAATGTCTTCACATAGTTGAACTCTTTAACACGTCCACTCAAGGAGATATAGGCATTGGTCTTCAGTTGCGCCGCCACCCAGGGCTGGTTGAACCAGACCGCCCGCGCGTTGCCCGTCTCGTCACCCACCACCGCCTCGCTGCTTTTCCGGCGGCCGAGCATAACCTTCCGCGCCTCCCAGACATTGGCAAATATGGTCTGTTCTTTGCCCGCCTCAAG
>CAIMUM010000217.1 GCA_903844685.1 uncultured Dehalococcoidia bacterium | reverse complement strand
GAAAATTAAAAGCTAAAATTTTATGGATTTTAGCTTTTTTATATCTAAGAGGTGGATTATTAGATCCTCGGGCTCCCCGTCCATTTATTTGTGCAGATAACCAGAGCTAAATTAGCAGACATTTTGAACGTAATGAAGATAATCTGACACCCTGCCTGCTAAAGTTTCTATCGGCCAAGATTGCCCGTTACTTGTCCGTCGGGCAACCATAACCTACAAAGATTTACCGCGGGCGCTGATAGGCCAGACCACTTCGACCTTTTCATTGCGCACGCCAACGTACCAGTCGTGGACATTGCAGGTCGGGTCGCAATGACCGGGGACCAGGCGCAGTTTATCGCCGACCTTCAGTGCGCAGTTTGGATCTATGATCACGCCATGCTCGTCCGCCGCTCCCAGGTACGTCAAGTCCGTACGGCCGAAGATAACCGGCAAACCCGAGTCCATCGACTGCACCTTCAGCCCTGCGTCGCAGATCGCCACGTCCGGCTTTTTATGACTGATTATCATTGTCAATATGAATAATGCATTCTCCCACTCCCCCTGGTCGATTTGTTTGCCGTCCTTGTCAAGGTCGAGCCCATAGTCGTGATCCATGAAGGCATAGGAGCCGCACTGCAGTTCGTTGTAGACCCCGGAATTGCCCTCGAAATAGTAGGTGCCGCTGCCAGCGCCGCCGACGATGTCGCACGTCAGTCCCTCTTTCTTGAGCGCCTCCACAGCATCCCGCGCTATAGCAACTGCTATATCAGTCAGCGCCTTGCGGTCTTCGTACTTGCGGACGTGCTGCGCCATGCCCTGGTAGGCCTGGATGCCGGAGAATTTCAGCCCGGGCGCCGCATCGATAGCTTTGGCAATCTCCACCACCTCGGGGATGGTCGACACGCCTGCCAGACTGGTGCCGCAATCAATTTCTACCAGGCATTCGAGCTTTGTGCCATGTTTCTGCACCGCCGCAGAGAGGTCGGCCACGTTGGCCACATCGTCCACGATGACGATGGTGCGCGTGCCGAATTTCGGAATGCGGGCCAGGCGATCGATTTTGGCGAGGTCACGAATTTCATTCGTCACCAGGATGTCCTTAATTCCACCGCGGGCGAAGACCTCGGCCTCCGCGACTTTCTGACAACAGACACCGCAAGCATTGCCGAGCTTCTCCTGCAGTTTCGCCACGTCTACCGATCGATGCATCTTGCCGTGCACCCTGTGGCGCACACCCATTTCCTTCATTAGCTTGCCCATTTTCACTATGTTGCGTTCGAGCGCGTCGAGGTCGAGGATCAGGCAGGGTGTTTGGATTTCGGCTGCAAGCATACCTGGAAGAGCGGGCACGTCGTAACCGACTTCGAGCCCTTTGAGTTTCTCCGATTTATTCATTTATCTTCCCTCCTTTCCCAAAAACCTAGATATAAACGACGGATAATTTTACTATCTTAAAAGGAAAATTTCATTTCAACCGGATTTTAGTCCGATCTATCGTAGAATTACACCAATGAAAATTACTATAGTAATTTTTATTTACTTGCCTTACAGGCAAATATTAGACAATCAGTTATCTTAAAAGAATACATCGCCGCAGAAATTCAGAAATTGAACAATACGCGCAGCGCCCGTCTCCGTTTCAGCAGATCAATTATAGGACGATTAGATGGAGCCCGACCCTGCGATATCGACACGTCCTTAATTTTTATATTGTTGATAGTTGTCTAAAACTTCTTATGCGTTACGATATCAGAGCCCACAGGCTGAGTAATATATCGTATTCGACACTAGATCATTGGGAGTCAAGACGTGGACCTGATACGGACCGGAAGGCAATGCACCCATTCCCACCGGTATTGTTATTTTTTGAGTGCCGGCTGCAGAAAATGTGGTATTCCCCGCATAACTATATCCGGTGCCATTGGTTGATTCCCAGTTGTAAGTAGCAGTGCCGGGGCCATCGGCTGTGATATAAGCGGAAAGGTTGGCGCAACCGGTGGGTGATGGCTCGGTAAATAAAGTGATACCGGTAACCGAGAATGAGGTCCGGACGGGGTTGGATGATACCGTGTTGACAGCAGTCAGCGCTGTTCTGGTAACGGTTCCATTAGAGTTGGTAGCACTTAGAGTATAAACAGTGGATGTTGCTGGTGATACTTGCCTGGTCCCCGAAGCACTAACCAGACCTATGCCCTGGTCTATACTGACCGAGTTAGCTCCAGTCACATTCCACGACAGATTTGCCATGCCACTGGGATCAATCGCTGACGGATTGCTGCTAAAGGTTCCGATAACCGGAGGCTGCCCTGCCGGCTGTTGAACTGTTATGCAACTTGGGATGAGAATCACCAGTAGTGCCAAAAACAGAGAAAGAAGAACTAATCTTTTCAAGGTAGTTACCTCCAAAAATTTATTGCCTGCGACATCGACACATCCTTAATTTTTGTACTGTTGATAGTTTGTCTAAAACTTCTTATTACTTAATTGGCAGGCTTTATAACAGCATTGGCGTCCAATGTAACCGCAGTCTGTGCCAACGCTCTGCCGTTCAGCTTTGCTCCAGTGTTCAGCACAATCGCTGTTTGATCCAATATATTTCCATTGAAGACAGACGTCGTGCCAAGGGTCGTTTTGCCAGCAACCTGCCAGAAGATGTTCTTGGCCTGTGCGCCGCCGCTCAGATTAACATGGACACCGTTGCTCACGGTAAGAGTCTGCGCTATCTGGAATATCCAGACATCATTATTGCCGCCCGAGAGAGTAACGTTAGTTGGTATGATAACCCCCGTCCCCCATTTATAGAGTCCAGGAGTGAGTGTCTTCCCGCCAATATTTCCGCCACCCAGTTCAGTAAAATCGGGCAATTTCCGTCCAGCTGCATTGGTGTACGCGATTTGCATGTCGCTCACAGCTGTGGTCATTTTAACCGGAGTAGGGACTGCATAGACGGCTGCATATACCTTTCCAGTAACCAGGGATGATGTTGAAAATTGATTCGAGGCATTCATTATTAACCCAAATCCAGTAATGGCCGTGGCGGCAATTGGACTCACTCCAATATCCCCAATAATTGCAGTGGTTCCAGTGGTTGAGATTCCTGATTTTGCCAGAATCACGAAATCGCCGGCCGATCCAAGGCGTACTACCGCCTGTGGCCCCTTCTGGGGGGCGGCATAAGCAGGGACGGCAGACACCAGTGTAATGGCAAGTAGCATAACGATAGCTATTGCGGGTAAGTGAATGTTCCACTTTCTCATTTTAAATTCTCCTATAATTACTATTTAGTAAATACTAACAGTGTGAGCATGGAGAAGTAATATAATCCAGGCACGTTATGTTAAATAGTTATGATATCGGTAGCGTCATTGGTGGATGGGTTGATGAAATAAGGGGATGGCATGATTTAAAGAATGGTTCTTTTCAGTGAAATACACCGTTAATAAACGAAGAATCTGTGGATGGATTAAGGAATGCGATGGATTGGGCATAGGGATAGGATATTGGTAAGAAGGGATTTGGGCGAACAGGAATCACTAAGCCTGAAAGGCTAGTGATATAGAGCATATAGTCTTTAGAATACTATCCTGTCAAGCTAAAATTCAGTTTGAAGGTTCTGTCTACAGTACCCCTAGCTCCAGATGTATGGATTCCAACTTCCACACAGCCACCGGCAAATAATTTCATTAAATATTATAACTATTTAAGATATCATGCCTCGGTTATATTACTTCTACATATCCACTCCGATAGTATTTATTTAACAGTAAAATCAGAAGGGGAGGTGAAACATGACGGCCCAAATCAAAGTGACCCGGAAGAGTTACGTTCGCAAAGACGGCACTGTGGTAAAGGGTACCACCTATTACACCAAAGATAAGGGTAAACCAGGTAAAACACCAGAGAGTGAAAAGTTCTATCATCCCAAGGTGGAGATGCACTGGCACAAAGACCAATCGGTTGAAGTGAGGCGAGCAAACGCGCTTAAGGCGCACAACGGCAATGAACTTGCCACCGCCAGGGCTTTACAGGCTTTAGCCAACGTGACTACGGACCCAGAGACTGGCAAATTGGCAAAGACTGATGCTGATTACTTCTTCGCCAAGCATCAGTAGCCAATACGCAGGTTTCGCTGCAATGTATTGAACGAGTCAGTTGGAATGAGTCGAACGTCTTCGTCAAACTGTCTCGCGAAAGCATTAAGCAAGGGCCTGAATACCAGGAAGAGTCGCTCGGTCTCAACCTGGGCCTGGAGTTCAACCAGGAAGCTGTTTTGGGCCTGGCCGTTACGTCGGCGGCGGGGATTTTCAGCCAGGCTACGTGTAGCTATTTCTACGGGTCGATAGAAGGGACCATGACGTTCTCCATGCATGCGCTACTTCTCTGCCATGAGCTCATGGGTACGGCGCGGCGCATCTGGAAAGGAGTAACGGTCGACGATGACACGCTGGCAATGGACGTTACGCGCGAAGTTGGCCCAGGCGGCAATTTCCTGGGAATAGAGCACACCGCAGTCCACTGCCGTAAGGAGATCTCGCCCACAAAATATTTTGTTTCCAAGTCATTCGACAATTGGGTTAGGGAGGGCAGGAAAGATTTAAAGGACATCATCGGGGACGATCTTCAACGCATTCTCAAAACGCATGTTCCTGAACCCCTTTCCCCATCGCTCATCGAGAAATTCAACGAAATTCTTACAAAGTATGGGGTTCCCGGAATCGCACCCCGATAGTGCCGCTTCCGTTATTTGGCGCTCGCCATCTTTTTCTGAGTGTGCCTGACCTGCGAGTCGGTGACCATATCGACCAGCCAGGGGAACCAGCGTTTCATGATCCAGGTGAATTTACCGTCGGTGCTGGGGATGATAATGAAATCCCCTTTGGCCACTCCCTTCAGCAGGGCAGCGGCTACCGCTTCCGGCTTCAGAATGTTAGCGGCGGCCGAGACCGCTTTGGTCTCCGGCGGCTTGGTCTTGTTCTCTTCGACAAAGCCGGGCGTGTCGGTATCCGGGGGGCACAGCACGGAAACGCCGATATTGTATTGCTTGAGTTCGCTCCTAAGCGCCTCGGAGAAACCGAGTACGCCGAACTTGGCGGCCGCATAGTCGGTGTAGCCGAAAATGCCGATAAACCCGACGATAGAAGAAGTGTTCACGATATAGCCCCCGCGCTTTTTCATCAGGGGAAGCAGGAAAGAGCAGGTGTTCCACGTGCCGTACAGGTCTATCTTGATCGTCTCGTCGAATTGTGTATACGGGATATTACCGAAATAGTCCGGCCTGGCGCGTCCAGCGCAATTGATCAGAATATCAGGAACTCCCAGGTCCGACACGGCCTTGCCCAGCATATCGTTGACTTCCTTCTCGTTGGATACGTCCAGGCTGTAGGCGGCGAATTTCTGGTCCGGGCGGGTGCGGCCTGCTTCAATCTTCTTCAGCGCCTCATCCAATACAGGTTTCCTGCGGGCGAAGATGGCCACAGTGGCGCCTTTCTGCGCCAACAATTTTGCAGTTCCAAGACCTATGCCCTGCGAACCGCCTGTGATAAAAGCTGTCTTATTATTAAAGTCCTTCATAGCACCACGCTCACTTTTTCTAGAATGTTGCAAGTCTGGTGTTTTCTAGACCATGACCATAATAATGGCTATGCCAAAACCGACGCACCATGCGTTAATAAAGGCGTTTGTTACCAGGTCACCTACAGAGATCTTATATACGCCATTCTGGATATTGAAGCAGAAGTCCAGCACGCCCAGGAAAATCAGTGCGCCGGCTGCTATCAACGAAAGCTTTCCACCCAGCGGATTATTCATCAGCAGCAATATGCCGGCTACGAGGAGCAGGACTGCCAGCAACCCATCCGGTAAAGGGAAGGAGTGTTCATACTCCATGTAACCCTTGGGAGGATTCTTGGGCGCAAGCCCTATGGTGAAGAAGCCAATCCAGAACAGTATTAACCCTGCAGCTGTCAGCAACTCAAGTACGGCGATTGCCATTTCAGCACCTCCTGATAAATAGTTTATTAATTCTTTTCTCTCAACCGTCACTAGTGGCGAGAGAATTGTTACAGGTCATATACGACTACATATTGATGTTTATACAAATTCCACTGTTACTCTCTCGACGTTTTCTTTATCCCGCAGATAGAAAAACGACCCTATAAAGAACATGACTCCACCAAAGAGCATGAATATGGGCAATAGCTGCAAGGCGGTAATCAGGTTGATCCTGTCAGAGATCACCCCGACGAATATCGGGCCCAGGGAAGCGCCCAGCAGGTTTTGTACCACGTTGGCGACCCCGTATGAAGTCGAGCGCAGACCAGCGTGCACCACGTCCTGTGTTACCGTTGCTGCGCCGCCGTAAAACCACGGCGCAAAGAACCCCATGCCAAGCAGCACTGCATATTGGGGAGTTCCAGGCGGCAGCAAGAAGGCTATTAGAAGCAAGGCGGCAGCAATTGCCGATGTGGCTGCAGGGACTATCATACGCGCCCTTTTCACCCGCTTCCGTATCGCGTCGGTCACTATGCCGCCAATGGGGGCGCCGACCACGGCCAGAAGGAATATCCCCGCAGTCTGCATAGCAGCAGTTTCCATATTCGGCTTATCCATTAGTTTGTAAAAGTAAGTAGGCAGCCATGTCATCAGCGCAGTTGTGACAAAGACGTTGCCTACGAATCCCATGAAGTTCATGACGAGCGACGGCTTGCTGAAAATTTCTTTGGCGATATCGCCCACCTTCATCTTCACTTTTTTCCCGGCGTCCACACCGGCAGCAACCGTTTTAGTCAGGTCAACCGACTTATAGTCCTTGAGCGTAAAGAACAGCAAACCTATGATAAGAGCCGGTATTGCCACAATACCGAAAGCGGACCGCCATCCCAGCATTTCCGCAATTATTCCGCCTGCTAATGTGCCAATTACAGCGCCTACAGGCACAGACGCGGTAAGGATTCCGTTCATTCGGGCGCGTAACCTCTCCGGAAAATAGGCGGATACCAGGGCAGTGCAACCCGTGCTATAGGCTGACTCCCCGATGCCCATTGTTAACCTCATTGAAAATATGGCCGGGAATGTCTTGAGAAACCCGATGGTAGCGCAGCATATGCTCCAGGCAATTGTAAACAGGCCGACGCCTTTGGTCCTGCTCCACCGGTCGAGCAAGAAGGCTATGGGAACCGAAAATACCATCACCGACCAGAATATGGCGGATACTAAAAGAGCTAGCTGTGTATCAGACACTCCAAGCTCGGCTTTCATGAAAGGAAAAAGGGCGGTAACGACCATACGGTCAAGATAGTCTATGGTTGACACAAGAAAGAATAAAGCGAAAAAATAGTAAGCACGACCCTTCCCAACGGGATACTCAGACGTTTGTTGTGACAATTTCAAACCTCCTTTTCTGTTTTTTCACTGCATTGCGATGAGTGTTCTTATTTGCCAAGGATTCTGCGTACGCGGGCGACGGCGTCGAAGCCGCTTCCAGCGGCGGACTCCATGTTGGTCCCGCCGAGGAGGCTGCTGGCAAAGGAAATCCCATCCAGTTTCTCGGCGCGATGCTTGAAATCCATGATTCGTTGATAAGCCCCGACTGGATACTGCTCGGTGGCATAGGGGAGGCGTACGATCTGTATATCCTCTATCCAGTTCGACACACCGGGGATCATCAATTCAGCATCTTCCTTCGCCTGTTTGGCGAGGTCACCGTCGGATTGTTTACACAGGTCAAACGTTTTGGGCAGCACTGCCCAGAAGGTAAGCACGCTCTTGACGCTGGGGCACATCTGAGGAACCTTGGCGCGCTCATCAATGGCGAAGAGAAAAGTCCTTTGCATACGCGGATCGCTCCAGTAGTTCCACACATTCCCGGGAAGCGGCCTGTCGAGGAAGAAGACCGGCATGGGTGATGGGGAATAGATGATTCCTTCGAAAAAACGTCGTTCCTCGGCCATCTCATCCGGCAAGATCTTTGCGGCGGATGCCGAATCGAGTGCAACAATAACATGGTCGGCCTTCCGCACCTGGCCGTTTTTCAGTTCGACGCCGACGACCTTACCCTTCTCCATAATCAACTGCTTCACCGGCGAGCCATACTGCACACCGACGACTTTTGCCAGTTCATCTGTGAGAGATGAGACGCCGCGGGCAAGGCATACGTGATGTGAGATGGCAAATGTATGGAGAGCGCGGATGAAATGGTAGAGACTCATGTATTCCGGAGGCCCCATCGTGGCACCGACTGCGAGTGGAAAGATAAGGAAGTCCCGCAGAGCCCGATCGCTCTCCCTGTTGAAATGATCGAGCACGGCGATGCTGTCGGAGGTAGGGATGGGGTCGTTGATATGGTAAGGGATGATCTTGGGCCCCAAGGCAAGATGCCTGAAGACATTCCAGTAGAGCTTGAGGTTCCCGCCGAGGCCGAGCAGGTCCATGTATATCGTCCCTCTGGGATACTCGCGGACCGAGCCGTCCTGCAGGCGGTAGACCATGCTGCCGGTCACGTCCGTTCTTTCACCGCTCATCTTCATCTCTTCCATGAGATCGAAGCAATGCTTGAAGTTTGTGTGATAGAACTGGGCGCCAACGTCCAGCCGATCACCCTTCCTTTCCAGCGTTACCATGCGGCCGCCGGGCTTTTCGCTGGACTCGAGTACTTCAGTCTCGTATCCTGCTTTGCCAAGCCAGTATGCCGACGCAAGGCCGCTAATACCGGCCCCAATGATGAGGACTTTCATTTGAGTACCATCCTTATGCTTATCTCATAATATAGCTGCGCCGGCGAAAAGTCGGCGGATCGTGAAAACGGTTTCCACATTATTCGGGCGGCGCCCACTTCTCCGGACCTTCCCTGTATATGTATTCCTGCGGTAACTCCCCATTGCTCTTGAGCACCGCCTTTCCTTCGGCGACGATTTTTGTCATCTCTGCAACGCGTTTGCCCGTGGTTTTGGCGCCAAGTATGGCCCAATCATCCTGCAGTACGTTGTCCTTGGCCAGAAAGTCGGGCCATTGCCCTGAATAACCGGCCACCCCGATGTACGCACCGGCAAGCGTCATCCCTGAAATCACAATGTTGTTCATCAGCAGGCAACTATCGATCATTTGGGTGAGAGTTAACTCCTGCCCGCCGTTCCTGTGGGCGCCGACTGCCATTACACCACAAACCTTGCTATACCTGGGTTTGTCGGTCCCCTTTTTGAGGTAGAATGGCTCCATCATATTCGGCAGCCGGTCAATGGCCGCTTTCATAAGGCTTGGAAGCCCCATGTGATAGACTGGGGATCCCCAGATAATTCCATCGGCTGCAAGGTATTTATCCATGTACTCCAGTAAATCATCCTTGAAGACACAGCGCATAATTTTCCCGCATTTATGACAACCTATGCAGTGATTTATTTTCTTGCCAGCCATCTCATAAATTTCTGTCTCTGCTCCCGGCACGGTCGCTGCCTCTTCTAATGCTATCTTCACCAGCCGATACGTATTGGCCTCTTTCCGGGGACTGCCGACTAATCCAAGGATCCTGAATTTTTCCATAGTTTCATTTTTCCTCGTCTCATTACGCTTACATGCAATCTCGGTCCATTACCCCTGACCACCAAGACGCTGATCTTCCAGCTTAAACAACGCCTTATAGGCGTTGAGACCCAGGTACATAAGTGGGGTGGAAGGCACATAAAAGGCCTTCCGTCCGATCAGGACATTGTCGGTTAGATCGGACTTTTCGTCCGCCATCATCGCCGCAATTATCTTGCCCGCGACCTGGCTTGGCGCCAGCCCGCAACCGTTATACCCCACGCTATAGTAAATGTTCCCGTGCATGCCTGTGCGGCCGATGAATGGAAGGAAATCCAGCGTGATGCCGATCAGCCCGCCCCAAGCGTGGGTCATGCGTATCCCTTTGAGGAACGGGAACTTTCTTATCATCAGTTCATACTGCCTTTGAAACGAGCTGGGACGGCAGCTGTAGTCTTTATCGTTGTTGTAGTAGTAGTAAACTTCGTTCTCATTGAAAATAAGCCGGTTATCCGCAGTTAAGTTGCGAGCCCAGTATAAATTGGTAGCGCCGAACACATTACCCCGCCCGCCGGGATACTGGAACGCCTCCACTTGCGCTTGGCTCAAAGGTTCCGTAGATATGACATAGACATATAGCGGAAGTACCTTAAAGCGGAAAAACCTGAGCGGGTCGCTGAAGGCATTTGTCGCCAGCACGGCGTCTTCGGCAATCACGCGGCCACCATTTGTATAAATGAGTATCTTTCGTGAGGTACTGGTGCCTGGTATCATCTGGATGCAGCGGGAGTTCTCGTATACTTCGACGCCTAACGATTCAACAACGCGTTTCATCTCACGCAGGAATTTCACCGGGTCCATGACCCCCTCATTCGGATAGCGTACGGCTGCCTTAATGTCCAGGCATCCGAACTGCTCGCGAGCGTGCTGCCCCTCAAACCACTCGACCGGGGCCCCCGCCTGCTGGCAGTCTTTCGCCTCCTCTTCAAGGCGTTTAGCCTGCGCATCGGTCTCCGCCACCATAAGCCTTCCGGCTCTATCGTAATCACACTCGATTTTGTGCTCCCTGATCAACTCCTCGACGAGGTCAACGCACTGTATCATGAGACGCTGAAGTTGCATCATTTTCTCTGTACCAAATTTCTTCCTCAGGTTGCTGTAGTTGTGGCCCATATTTCCGGCAACTCCGCCGCAGTTTCGACCTGAGGAGCCGAAGCCGATATATTCCGCCTCCAGTACGATAATCCGTTTTTCGGGGAAACGCCGTTTTATGAAGTAGGCGGAGGCAAGGCCGGTGAATCCTCCGCCCACGATCGCGACATCTGCCTCCTGGTCCCCCCACAGGATCGGTCCTGTCTGGTAGGGATTACCAAGCCAAAAGATGTCTCTGGGTAAAATCCTTTCGTTGCTCATAAACACTTCCATTAATTATCATTGAACTCGCATAAACAGGAGTATGCAGAAAGAAGCGCACCACAGCAGTGCGTAGATCCCGAGGTACGGTACATTCATTGATCGGAATTTATCGGCAAGCTCCTTGGATGTGTCTCCGTCGAATATCTTGTGCTCAAGCTTTGCAAAACCAGAGCCGTAAAAGACCAGCAAAAAAAGCCACTGAAGGACGATTGCCACGACCGACAAAACACCGAATTTCCCTATGAACAGGAGAAGAACAGCGTGTGCGATTCCGGCCAATATGGCAATTATGTAGACGGCGTTGAATATGCGTGCAGCTTTTTTTGTTTTGCGGAATTGCACGTAGCTTTTTCTAAATATCTCTGAGTTGCCTGTTTCAAAAAACCAAGATTGGAACGGTCCGAGCAAAAGAAACTCGCCCAGCATCTGGCCTGCTGCCAAACCGGCCGAAAATACCGCCAGAACCCATAACAATGAACTGCTTTCCATAGGACCTTACCTCGGATTATTCTGTCTTATTTATAGCAGGAGACTTCCAGGTGCTGCCGCGGGAGACCCTCTATCACCTGGCATCCGGTATCGTTAATGATGATAAGGTTCTCATAATGGAACATTCCCGCCTTGCCGTCCTTGTGCCACCCTTCCATCATGCCGGTGACCTCGAGTTCCATGGCCATGCCTGACTGTAGCAAAGTCTCTTCGGTGTGGGAGAATACGGGCGGTTCATGGACATCGATGCCTATACCGTGTCCCACCATCTCGATAGCCATCATGCCGTTATCGAGCTGGGTCTTTGCCACCGCGTCGTAGACCGCGCTGGCGGGAACGCCGGCCTTGGCTACTTTCGCCCCGGCATCGAATGCCTTCCAGGCGATCTCCATTCCGCGTTTGTAATTGTCAGGCGTAGGTCCAACATAGACAAAACGCCCCATATCCGCCCAGTACCCCTTGTACCGGCAGGGCATATCGAATGACATATAGTCACCCTTCTTAATAACAATGCCGTCCCAGTGACCGCCGGTGTCGATGACGCCTTCCTTCATATCCCCGCACATGATGTGACCGGATTTCATCCAGTCCGATCCATTTTTGGCTGCGGTCGACATGTAAATGCGAAGCAGATCATTTTCGGTCATACCCGGCCTGTACTCATCGACGATGGCGCCGAACGCCTGCCGGTGTATCGCGGCTGCATGCATGAGCCTGTCTACTTCGAGCGGAGATTTTATCATCCGGCATCCCCAGATCACCATGTCACCATCAACAAACTTGGCCTCAGGCAAGGAATCGATGAGCAGCTTGATATCGTTGTAAGGGCGGGGGATAAAGCAGTGCGCCAGGGTGCCCATCTCGAGCCCGATCCTGGCCTTGCCGTATCCCATTTCCTTGACAATCTCTGCGATCTCACGCGGCAGGCCGCGTTCATTCTGTGTCTGGTGTGCGTCGATCTGACCACGGATATCGCGTATCCAGGTCTGCGCCTCGGCGGTCCACCTGAAGAACTCGGGGACAACAATGAGCGGCTCCCCCTTTACAGGAATAAGGGTGACACAATTCTGTAAGCTTGGGTTGAACCAGTGGGTCGAGGTAAAACCGGCAAAATAGTGGCAATCCTGCATGCTCCAGAGCATCAGGAGATCGACGCCCTGCTCTTTCATGAGCTTCTGGGCTTTCTTGATCCTTGCCCGGTGCTCGTCGTAAGGAACGTCTGGCAGGTGTGGAGATGGGAACACTTCATACCCATTTGGTTGCGGCGCTTTTTTGATTGTCATATTACATTCTCCTCTTTCTGTATTTTGAGATTTATAATCTTGATGGATTACACTGCTTTTGATAATTTATCGACTGTTTTCAATCTATCCGGAACTATATCCCTCCTGAACACATCCTCCAATGTTTCGGCCTTTTTGATTATCTCGGCACTCGACCCGTTTATAAGTATTGTTGCCGGGCGCGGTAGCGCATTAAAATTACTGGCGGATACTTCCTGGTAGGCTCCCGTATCGAGTATGGCGATGATATCTCCTGGCTGGACGTCGGGTACGCGAACCTCCGGTATCATACGATCGCCGTAGCATGAGGTCCCGACAATATCAGCGGTCATTACAGGCTTTGCCTCAGGCTTATTGGCCCAGATGAAGTCATGCAGGTGCTGTTCGTACGTGCCTCCGGTAAGGAAGAAATAAGTCGTATCGAGGAGGACCCAGTTCCATACGATAGGCTTCTTCTGATGCTTGGTTTTCGTAACCGTGCTCAAGTGCACCCCGCAGTTGCCGTACAGGCTACGTCCTGGTTCAAGCTGGAAATGCAAACCGTTCATCTTGAGTTTATGTTTGAGCATGGCCTTTCTGAAGGAATCCATGGTGGCCTCTGCAAATTCCTCTATTGTGGAGGCCAGTTTCTTATTCGGCGTCCTGTTCAAGATCAGCTGCATCACCGATGAGAGTATCTTGTACCTGGCCTTATCGCCGAATATTCTCAGGAAACCCATGATCGGGAAAAAGACCATGAAGAGGGGCGCATCAGCCCGGTTAATCATACGGCCGAAGGGATCCCTCGGTATGGGAAATCCACCGCCGATGCTGACTTCTTTTGGTTCATATCCCCCCCATTCAGCTTTTAATGTGGCAATCAACTTAACATATTGTTTCATCATCCCTTCCCAGTACCAGAGGGTGTCATGATGACGGCCTGTATGAAGGTGGAAACCCATAAGTTCGATATTTTTCATCTTGAGGGCCTGTTTGCCCAGCTCAATGAGATGCTCAGTGGGGATGCCGCTTTTATATGCCTGAATCCCGAGATCAATCGGGACCAATTCAAGGGTGAAGGCAGTTGGCCTCCACAAATTTGGGAAATCAGGTCGGACGCGGAAGCGCACTTTGGCCTTCATATCCAACTGGTTGGCAACCTTTTCGACCACGTAGAGCTCGTCGACATCATCGAGTGTTATCCGGCAGCCCGATTTAATGCTGTTCCGTATGTGTTCTTCGGTCTTGCCGCCTCCATTTACGGAAATGACTTCGGGATCAGCTCCTGAATCAAGTGCAGCCATAAGCTCACCCGGGGAATAGACGTCGACCCCGGCGCCTTCCTGCGTGAGGATTCTCCTGGTGGAAAGGGTAACATTGGCCTTAATGGCAGGCATAACTGTGACCTTTCCTTCAGGCCAGTTGTCCTCGAATGATTTCTTGAAACGCCGGATGTTGCTGCGGAGCATTTTTTCGGAAAGGACGAAGACAGGTGACCCGAATTTCTCAACAAGCTCCACTGTATCGCACTCTTCCACATACAGATGTCCATTCCGGATCGACAGACTTTCATCGAGAATTTTTACGTCGTTTCCCATATCTAACCTCCTCTTTATAATTACACCATCGGGTGGAGCGAGATTAAGTTACGTCACCACAAAGTGAGAATCATTTGCCAGCATCCGGCGGATATGCGCAACGGCGTCAAAGCCACTGCCCTTAGCTTGGCTTTCATCAAGGTTTCTTGCCGCTTGCCCCATGACCAGCCCCCTTCGACAATAATTTCAGTGACTCCATTATCTTTTCGATTTTTTCATCCTCGGTTAATCGCCCTGCTGAATCCCCGAAGAAGGCATCAAACCTCCTGGCATGATGATCCGAAACCAACGAATAGCTGTAAAGCATGATGTGGCTGTCGATGAAATAGGCGGCGATGTCACTTCGCACACCTGCATCGATTTCTCCACGCTTTTTGGCATCTTCAACGAGACCTATTAAAAAGGCACGGCCCTCAGATTCAATTTTTTCTGAGACGCTGGCGAAACGGTTCATGCTGCTCGATCCGAGGTCAGAATAGATCGACAGCATATCCCTGTGTTTTTTGGTAAACTCCTTGAATCCATGGAGAAGGCTACGAATGGCATCGATTAATGTATTCGTTTCACTCGTGTACTTCAGATACAATTCCATCATCATCACTTCGACGCCGTAGTCTACACAGGCAAAGAACATCACCTCCTTGTTCTTAAAGTACTTGTAGAGAGCGCCGTTGGATATTCCTGCCCGCCGGCATATAGTAGAAATACTGGCTGCTTCATATCCTTTCTCAGCGATTGTTTTTATCGCTGAATCCAGGATGCGCCGTTGCTTTACGGCCGGAAGTTTCTGAAATGCTTTGTACATGATAAATCATTTAGAGAGTAATTGTTCGCTCTCTGAAATAATTTAATATAAGCTGTTTCTTTTGTCAAGATACTTAATAAAGTTGTGTTGATGTTATACGGTGTTGGTATTAAATTGATTGGTCCATGGCTGCTAAATCTGGGGAAGCTAATTGAAGAAAACAGCTAATGCGTGTTTTTGGGCTAACAGGTCAATAATCATACGGTGTGATGGAAGCAGGGCCTTCCCCGCCTCAACCATAGAATTTGAAGCTAAAATCACTGTGATTTTAGCTTTTGTATTTAATCGGTTAGTGGAGTTTGGTTTTTTAGAACTCACCACTTCTTGTGGCAATCGTTATTTCTTTGGCGGAATCCAGGTACTGTCACCCCATGCGCTTGCACACCCTGTAGCAATATTACTGTTACCCCAGGTTCCTTTACTGGCGCCTGTTCCCCCCAAATTGCTGTTGCCCCAGGACGACAAATAGGGTAATCTTTCATTTTGAGGTCCGGCCGCCTTGACTGGAGTTGCATTATACACAAGAATATTTGCCAGACAGAAAACCGCTGCAATAATTAGAATACCCAGATATTTTTGTGATTTCATGACTTTTCGCTCTCTTCTTGTAAAAGTTACCAAACATTAAAATCGACTTTTGACATAATTTATCTTATCGCTGATTAATTACCAATGATTTTTCCACTATAATTGTGCTCGATCCAAAGCTGTAAAGCCTCGATAAATACTTGAGCCATACTCTTGCCCTGCATTAATGCCAGTCCCCTGGCCTGTGTTCTGAGCTTTGCCAGTTGGGGAAATTCTTTTGACCTGTATTCAATTCTTGACATATGTCACAATTCTCCTGTAACGGTATTAAAGAACCATGCTTTTCTTTGAAGTTTTTCCACATTGTTTTCCTTAACTCGAGTTCTTTATACACAGTTTAACACTACCGTATGAACCGGTGATGAAGGGAACATGAACGCAAGATGAATGACAGTTTAGAATTCCTGATCGTATATCCTTTACCCTGCCGTAGTTTGGCCGGTATTGTACGGCCGGTATTCATGACTGACCGGTAAAAGGTCTATTTGATGGCTGTGTAGACAGCAGCGGCGCCGAAGAAAAGTCTTTTTGCCGTGGCCTGTTTAAAGCCTGCTTTCAAGAGGAACCCCTGCATTTCCTCTGCGGAATAGAAATTCCGGGCTGATTCTGCCAGGTAGCGGTAGGCCCCTTTATTCCCGGAAATGAGATATCCGCTGGGAAAGACCCACAACTTCAGGTAAAGATGGTCTAGGAAGCGAATGAATGGTGAGGTGGGCTGGCTGCTTTCAACAATTACGAACCTGCCGCCGGGTTTCAGCACCCTGAGTATCTCGTTCAAATAAGTTGGAGTCAGGGGGTTATTGTAGGTGAGGTTGCGGAAGGCAAAGGAAATCCCGATGCAGTCGAAGTAGCAATCGGAGAAAGGAAGCCGGGCAACATCAGCGTTGATAAAGCGGATGTTTTTTCCCTTTGCTGACGAGGATGCCTTGGCTGCCGCTATCTCCAGCATGGGCTGGCTGTAATCGGCCCCGGTAATTTCCGGGGTATATTGAGCAAGTTTGGCGATGGTAATGGCGAGGTCTCCGGTGCCGCAGCAAATGTCCAGTATACGGGCTGGCCTGTCTTGCAGACAGGCCAGGGCGGTTTGCCTGCGCCAGCCGTTATCCATGCCCAGCGTGATGACGTGGTTTATCAGGTCGTAGCGGTCAGGTATGCGGGTGAAGATATGATACAAGGGACGGCCGGTCCGAGGCTTGCCTGGATCAGAAGATATCACTTATTTACCTATACCTTGAAAAGGCCGGATAGGATGTAGCCCGCGCCGATCAGCACCTGTGTCAGCAGGACGACCATGACGTTGCTGGCCAGGGCAGGGATGAGCTGGTCTCTCTCTTTGTACCGGAAAGAGCCGCGTATTGCCCTGACAGCCAGCGGCAATGTCAGCAGTGCCAGTAATGTGAATACGGGCATTGCTTTGAATATGACTGCCACGATGATCCAGATATAGACCATGGCTGTAAATACGGTGTAAAAAATGGCTGCCCCGCGTCCGCCCATGGTTATCGGCAATGATTTTCTATTCGCCACTTTATCGGCCTCTATGTCAGGGAATTCATTGAGCAGCAACAGGTTGTGTACCAGGAAACCGGATGGGATCGAGGCTATTACCGCATGCGCGGTATACATGCCTGTCTGCGAGAAATACATGCCGAGCACGGGCAAGACCCCCAGGCCCAGGAAAGGCGACCATTCAGGCCAGTAAAATTTCTGTATCAGCGGGCTGTATAAAACGATGCAAGCCGCTGCCACGACTATGAGCGGCAGCAGTAACCAGCCTTTGGTAAGTATGAAATATATGCCTATGGGAATTGTTAGCAGCAATGTGATAATGCCTATCCAGAGCACCTCACGCGGCGACAACAGCCCTTCTTTGAGCATACCGCTGCCGCCGCTGAAGGGCGTCCGGTCGGTGACCTTATCGATGCCGCTCCTGTAGTCGAAGTAATCATTGAGGGTATTTACGCTCGTGTGCGCCAGGATGAGGCCGAATGTGGCAAGCAGCGCGTTGCCAATATTAAAGAAACCATCGTACCAGGCAATGCATGTACCCGTCAGGCCGAGAACAACCGAAAGTATCAGGAACTGCGGCCTTGTCTCTAAAAAATATAGCTTTGCTTTCATATTACCTCGCGAGATGTGGAGGATTATAGCAGAAAAAAACCGCGCACTGAAAAAGCCCCGCTACGGTCACTATTTCGGTGGAGGTTTTACCAGGGGTCGATAAATGCGCGGCCCTTGTCGCCTGAGTAAGAATTTGATACCGACTTTAGCCCGCGCATTATCCAGCGGCGCGTTTCAGCAGGGTCTATAACGGAGTCTATCTCCAGGTAGGACGCCATATTCATGGCCTTGCCCATGGCGTAGGCCTGTTCCACGAAAAATTTATAGGTCGCTTCGCGTTCAACAGGGTCTTTGATGGCTTCAAGCTCTTTCCTGAAGCCGTGCCTGACAGCCCCTTCAAGTCCCATGCCTCCGAATTCTCCCGTTGGCCATGAGGCGGTAAAGAACGAGTCGTGGAAACCACCTGCCGACATGGCCATGGCGCCGAGGCCGTAGCCCTTGCGCAGGACCACGGTGAAGAATGGGACCGCGGTATGCGCCCCGACCACGAACATACGGCAGACATGCCGGACCTGGGCGCGGACCTCTACCTCGGGACCGACCATAAAGCCGGGCGTATCACATAACGACAGGATAGGCAGGCGGTGCACATTGCAAAGCTGCATGAAGCGTGCGGCCTTATCCGCGTCTTCCGCCTCAATCGCTCCGCCCATGTGCCTGGGATCGTTGGCCATTACGCCCAGGGGCCTGCCTTCGATGCGCACCAGTGAGGTAACCATGCCCGGACCGAAATGCGGGCGAAGCTCGAGCACGCTGCCGGTGTCCGCCAGCGCCTCGATTACGGCCCGCACGTCATACACGCGCAGCCTGTTCTCGGGTATCAGCCAGCGCAGGAGGCGCTGGTCGGCTGCTTCCCACTGCGTTACCTCTCCCTGGAAATAAGACAGGTACTTTTTAGCTACGGACACCGCCTCTTTCTCATTTTCAACGGCAATGTCGACGACGCCGTTATGCGTCTGCACGTCGATGGGGCCGATATCTTCCGGCCTGACAACGCCCAACCCGCCGCCTTCGATCATGGCCGGGCCGCCCATGCCGATATTGGAGCTCCTGGTGGCGATGATCACGTCACAGCAGCCGAGCAGCGCGGCATTGCCGGCGAAGCAGGGCCCTTCCACGATACCTATTACGGGAGCCTTTCCGCTCAATGCGGCAAAACGGCTGAAGGTAGTCAGATCAAGGCCGGCCACTATGTTGGCATCCGTATCTCCCGGCCGGCCGCCGCCGCCCTCGGCAAAGAAAACGGTCGGTAGCCGCCACTCGTTGGCGATATGCAGCATCCTGTCCATCTTCTTGTGGTTCATCAAGCCCTGTGTGCCGGCCAGCACGGTGAAGTCGTAGGCCAGCACCATGCAGCGGGCCTTATCCTCAGCAAAGTTATCACGGTTGACCGTGCCGATGCCGGCGATCAGCCCGTCCGCCGGTGTATTCTTGATCAGGTCATCCAGGGAGCGTCTGCTGCGCTGCGCTGCGACGGCCAGCGGGCCATACTCGATGAAGCTGCCCGGGTCGCAGAGATCATTGACGTTCTCACGGGCGGTGCGCCGGTTCTTGCTGCGCCTTTTGGCAACGGCCTGGGGACGGTTTTCATCGAGGATAAAGGCATGGCGTTCTATTACCCCGGACAGGTCGGGTCGGATAACATTCAGGTCGATATCCGCTTCCTTTGCCTTTAAGCCGGCTGACACCTCTGCTTCTTCGAGAAACATGAGGGGTGTGCCACTGTTTACAGTATCATTAAGCGCCACGCAAATCGCGCGCACATAGCCGCTGCGGTCCGCCGTGATGACATGCTCCATCTTCATCGATTCCAGCACGACCAGTTTTTGCCCGGCCACTACCGCGTCGCCCTCGATGACTTCTATGTCCACTATGCAACCCTGCATGGGCGTGGTGACCGCCACGGTGCCGGCCGGCCCCGTAGCCAACTTCGTCGTCGTGGTATTTTTATCGGATGTACCTGTTTCAAAAAAGCTGGCATGGTCAGTTTCCGGGACTACAGCCAGCTGGGCGGCATGTTCCTCGATGAAACCTGTGTAAATATCGTTGACTGCTACTTCCGGCCTGTGTAAAACGTTGAGCAGGAAGGGGATGTTTGTCTGAACTCCCTCAACGCGGAATTCCCGCAGCGCCCGTTCGGCTCTGCGGATAGCGGCAGCATAGTCCGGTGATTTTGAGGTGATGACCAGCTTGGCCAGCAGCGAGTCAAAGGCGGGATTGGTGGTGTACCCGCTGTAGCCGTAGCCATCTACCCTGATGCCCGGGCCGGATGGCGCTTCATAAACAGTCAATATGCCACTTTGGGCAATAGCCTTTCCGGCAGTGTCCATGGTCTCCATGTTGATGCGCATCTGCACGGCATAGCAGCATGGATGTGGGGCATTGCCTGTCAGTCCAAGCTCCGCCAGGGTTTTGCCTGCGGCTATTTCAATTTGAGTGCTGACCAGGTCAACCCCGGTTACCTCCTCGGTCACCGTGTGCTCAACCTGCAGCCTGGGGTTGACTTCCATAAAAGCAAACACAGCGTCTTTACCCCGTGAATCCTCAGCCAGGAACTCGAAAGTGCCGAGGCTTAAATAGTGGGATTCTTTAGCCAGGCGCAAGGCGGCAGCGGTGATGCTGTCGCGCAACTTCGCAGAGAGCGTCGGGCAGGGAGCCACCTCTATCAGTTTCTGGTTGCGCCGCTGCAGTGTGCAATCCCTCTCGCCAAGGTGGATAACGTTGTGGCCGTCGCCCACTACCTGCACCTCGATGTGCCGCGGTTTTCTCAGCATCTGTTCAACGTAGACGTCTGCAGCGCCGAAAGCGGCGGTCGCTTCAGATTGGCAGCGCGCGAAGGCTTCGCCCAGTTCATCAAGGTCAGTTACAGCCCTTATACCCCGTCCACCGCCGCCCAAAACCGCCTTTATCATGACGGCTGCGCCCGGCCCCAGCGATTTAAAGAAATCGCGGGCTTCTTCAAGGCTGGTTGCACCCGGGGTGCCCGGCAGCAACGGGACCTTGCAGCGGGCCGCCAGTGAACGCGCTTCGGCCTTGTTCCCGAACAGGTCGAGTATATCCGGCCGCGGACCTATGAAAATAATGTTCTCCTCCGCGCAGCGCCGTGCGAAAAGGGCGTTCTCGCTGAGGAACCCGTAGCCCGGATGTACGGCGTTGCAGCCCGACGCTTTGGCGATGCGAATGATCTGTTCCATATCCAGGTAGGCGGAGGCGCCCCTGCCCTGCAGTGCGCAGGACTCACCGGCGGCCGGCACATGCAACGACTTCGCATCATCAGCCGAATATATTGCAACTGAGGCAATACCGAGGTCTGCCGCTGCGCGTGCTATGCGTATGGATATCTCCCCCCGGTTTGCTATGAGGATTTTACTTATTTTCATAGGTACTCCTGCATTACCATTACCATTTCGTCCGGTTGTACTGCAAGCTTTTGCGGATATATTATATACCAGCTATACACCTTGTTTTCCGCATAACACAAATTATCGTGAATCAAAGGAGGTTAACGTGGATTTTAAATGGGTAAAATATGACGTTGCGGACGGCATTCTGACGCTTACCATTAACCAGCCGGAGAAGATGAACGCGCAGAACGCTGATACCATGATCGAGATGGAAAGGGCTTTCGATATTGCGGACAATGACGACCGGGTTCGGGTCATAATAGTGACCGGCGCTGGCAAAGCCTTCTGCGCCGGCGCGGATTTGAGCGGTACCGGCGCCTCCGAAAACTACTTCATGGAAAGGATGCAGGGGCGGGAGGACAACCAGCCTCACCGGGATGAGGGTGGCGTGCTCACCCTGCGCATCTACGATATGAAGAAACCTGTCATAGCGGCTATCAATGGGGCCGCGGTTGGGATTGGCATCACCATGACATTGCCTATGGACATACGCATCGCCTCCAAAAACGCCAGGATGGGCTTCGTGTTTGCCCGGCGCGGCATACTCTTCGATGGCTGTGCCAGTTGGTTCCTGCCGCGGGCAGTGGGTATCAGCACGGCGGCGGAGTGGGTCTACAGCGGTAAGATATTCCCGGCCCAGGAAGCCTTTGATAAGAAGCTGGTAAGCGAGATATTAGAGCCCGAAGAGCTCATGCCGAGGGCGCGCCAGATAGCTACCGAGATAGTGCAGAACACCTCGTCTATATCGGTCGCCCTGTGCAGGCAATTAATGTGGAAGATGCTGGGCGCAGACCATCCCATGGAGGCGCATATCATCGAATCGAAGTCCCTGAACTGGATCTTCGGCATGCAGGACGCGCGGGAAGGCATCGAATCGTTCCTGGGCAAAAGGCCGCCAGATTTCCCGATGAAAATCAGCCGGGACATGCCGGCATTCTATCCGTGGTGGCAGCCGCGCGAATTCAAATATTATTAAGGGCAGGGATGCCTCCGCTGAGGATGCAGACAACTCTGCTACCCGCTGCCGACAGTATATCGTCAAGAGTTAACAGGATACGTTTCCTGCTGACTATTGCTTGAGGGCAATTACCTCGATCTCAACGGGTATGTTTGCCGGTAATTGTTTGGCCGCGATACAGGTCCTGGCGGGAGGGTCCTTGGGAAAATAAGCGGCGTAAACCTCGTTCATAGCGTTAAAGTCAGCCATGTCCCGCAGGTACACGTTGGCCTTCACCACCCTGTCCAGGCTGCTGCCAGCAGCTCTTAAAATTTTGCTGATGTTCTCAAGGACGATCTTTGTGGCTTTCTTTACATCGTCAAATTCAAAAATGTTATTTTCAATATCGATGGGTCCGGTTCCGGATACGAAAATAAACCCGCCGGCCTCGGCTGCGTGAGAGTAGGGTCCGGCCGTCGCCTGGCCTGCTACGTTATAAACCTTCTTTTCCATGCTGAAATCCTCCTCAAAGCAGGTTAATTGGTTTTTCTATCGGGGTTTAATGTTTAAATGGGAGGGCGTGTATGCCCCAGTATCCCAGGTAAGAGAACAAGATATGTTTCGGGATCCTCCCTGCCGCGCCAAGCAGAATAAATTTCCAGGCCGGGTATTTTAATATGCCGGAAGCCATTCCTGCGATATCAAACAACGGGTTCGGTATCAGCGCCAGAAGGAAGATGGTCCAGTTGCCCCATTTGGCCATCCATCCGACCACCCTTTCATATGTTTTGTTGTAGGGCATGGCCATCCGCCCGCTATAGCCCAGCATATAACCGGTCAATTCCCCTATGGTAGCTCCCACGCCGGAGGCTAAGCCAACCCACAGCGGGTCCCAGGGGTCCGGCGATAGGGCTCCCATTGCAGATGTCATGGCCAGCCCGGGTATCGGGATTATCAATGTAGCGGAAGCTGCCATAGACAGGACGAAAATACCCACATATTTAAGACCTGCATAGCGAGCCAGCCAGATGGAGAATCCCGCTATGTTTTTCCTCTGCCAGATAATGACTAAGAGGAGCGTTACCACAAAAACCAGTGTGAAAACCTGCAGGATCCTGTCCTTATTCCAGAAACCCTGTGTCGTTTCCGGTTCGTCGTCTGGCATTTGGCCTGCCGGGTTCTTTTCGTCGGTATTCATATTTTCGGCAGCAGGCTGGCGTATTTTTCAGTCCTGCTGAGGCCGGCCTCCGATTGTATCAGCCAGGTCATCCAGCAAATCTCGATGGCCCTATACCCGGTTTGCGGAGCTAAAGCTTCTACTGCAAGCACAAATTCTATATCATTTGCCGGACGTTTGATACCTGCTGTACCAAGGATTTCATAAATAACCCTTTTGACGATTTTGTCCGGCATTACCGTATCCACCCCACCCATCATACGCATATACTGGTAGGTGTTGATCCCTACCCCTTTAATGCTGCCCAGGTGGTCCTTCTCCCACCCGCTCAGCGGAGCATTCTTAGCCCAGTAAATCAGCGCATCCCGGTCGCTGATCTTTTTCTGCTGCTTGACCCGTACCAGGTGAGCGGCTATCTCCTTGGCCACTTTCCAGGAGCGGGCATTTTTCCATATTTGCCGCAATTCCGCATCGTCCGCATTGACCAGGTCTTCGAAGGTATGAACCCGGCCGGTCTCAACAAACTGCTGATTGAAAAGCTCTACCCTGGGCACGACGGATTGAAAATAATTCAGGCCTATCGAGTCGAATGCGGCATCGACGGTCATGAGCACCGGGTTGCCGTTCCAGCGGGCGCAGTTAAGGCAGCGCTCACAATGCTCACGCACCATCGGCGCCCGCGACATGTAGCTGTCGATTACCCGGTTAAGCGGAGCAAGTTTTTTATTTTTGCGCATGGCAATATCCGCAATAAAGCCAAATTATAACATCAAATCGAGTGTGGTCGTGGAAATGCATAAACAGGCTATTGCACAATGATTGTGTTATGTTCTATTCTTAATACACAGGAAAAAATAAATTTCGGTGAGGGGATAGCATGTCCGGACATTCTAAGTGGGCCACAATCAAACGACAGAAAGGTGTTGCAGATTCCCGGCGTGGAGCCATGTTCACCAAGTTCACGCGCGAGATTATCATCGCGACCAGGCAGGGTGGGGCCAATCCCGAGGGGAATTTCCGGCTAAGGCTCGCAATACAAAAAGCACGTGACAGCAACATGCCAAAGGACAATATCGAGAACGCTATTAAGAAAGGCAGCGGGGCGGCCGAAGGTACTATATTCACCGAAATGATAATGGAGGGCTACGGGCCGGCGGGTATAGCAATCCTGCTTGAGGCCATGACCGATAACCGCAACCGCACGGTGTCTGAGATAAGAAGCACTTTTATGAAATACAACGGCAACCTCGGTGAAAACGGCAGCGTTGCCTGGATGTTTGAAAATACGGGCGTGATAACCGTGGATACCGCCGGTATGAATGCCGATGATTTTACACTGTTTGCTATCGACGCTGGCGCTACAGACGTCAAAGAAGATAAGGGTATTCTTGAGATTTACACGGAACCCAAGGATTTCGAGCAGGTTAAACTGGCGATTGAGAAGCGCAGGAAGCCTTTGTCGGCAGAGGTTACCATGCTGCCCAAGAATACGATTTCCCTTCCCGAAAAGGAATCACTCCAGACGGTTAAGCTGCTGGAAAAGCTTGAGGATTTGGACGATGTCCAGCGGGTTTTTTCCAACCTGGAGTACAGCGATGCCCTGATCGAAAAACTCAAGGCTGAAGCATAGCCGTCGCCAAGTTGGCCTTTGAAACATCGAGACAGAATTGTACTCCGTGGATTTACTTTGTAACCTGTGCAGCGGCTATTCCATAAACCTTAGAGATAGATTCAGGACGTGAATATTGCGAGTATTAGGCATAGATCCGGGGACACTCAACATGGGCTATGGAATAGTTGAAGAGAGGGGCGGCAATATCAGCATGGCCGGGTGTGGCGTGATATCAGTCCCGCAGAAAATGCCGGTTGAGCAAAGGTTATTTGCTCTGCATGCGGAACTGTCCAAAATAATCGCCAAGTTCCAGCCGGAGGAGGCCGCTATTGAGGAGCCTTTTGTAGCGGGCAATGCCCGCTCCGCGCTGGCCATCGGCCGTGCACAGGCGGTAGCTATACTGGCGGCAGTACAGGGTGGATTGCCGGTCTTCCGCTACATGCCCACGCAGGTCAAGCAAATGGTAACCAGCTATGGAAGGAGCAGCAAAGACCAGGTAAAACAGGTTGTCAAGCTGCAGCTGGGGGTCATTGATATTCCCGGGGCCAGCGATGCGGCGGACGCCCTGGCCGTGGCTATTTGCCACCTGAATCAGAGGCATCTTAACGAGGTATTAAAGAGGGGTTATTAGGTTATGCTTGCCGGAGTAGAAGGGATTCTTGTAAGCAAGACTGCTAACTCGGTCAAAGTCAGGGCCGGGCCGGTCACTTTCCTGGTCAGCGTGCCCGGTTCCACTTCAAGCAAGCTGGGGCATCCGGGAAGCACTGTTTCGCTGCACACGCATTTATACGTCAGGGAAGACGTGCTGGCGCTCTATGGCTTCTCCTCGCAGCAGGAACTGGCGCTATTTGAACAGCTTATCACGGTCAGCGGCATCGGCCCGAAGGTCGCGCTGGCCCTGTTGACCACCATGAATGCGGAACAGATTACCACGGCTATCATCACCGGTAATGTAGACCTGCTCAGCCAGGTCCCGGGCATAGGCAAGAAAACGGCCGGTCGCATCATCCTGGATCTCAGGAGCAAGCTGGAGAAAGGCTGGGAAGGTGAATTCCTCCCTTCGATAACCGAATCAGACAGCGACGCGGTGTCGGCGCTCACCGGCCTGGGTTACTCGATAAGGGAGGCCACACAGGCATTGGGCAATATAAAGCAGGACGAAGGGATGACGGTCGAGGATAAGGTTAGGCTGGCCCTTCAGCAGTTAGCCAAGCGGTAGCTATTTATTCATCAATTTGGTTTTTCCGCGCCTGATTTTATAATTATTAAACCATGCCGCCTTTCAAGATAGTATCTGATTTTGGGATGACAGGCGACCAGCCGCAGGCTGTTGATGCCTTGGTGCGCGGCGCTGAGGATGGGCTCAAGCACCAGACACTGCTGGGCGTCACGGGCAGCGGCAAGACATTTACCATGGCCAACGTGGTCGAGAGGCTGCAGCGTCCTACCCTGGTGATGTGCCATAACAAGACCCTAGCTGCCCAACTTGCCTCCGAGTTCAAAGAGTTCTTTCCGGATAACTCAGTAGAGTATTTCGTCAGCTATTACGATTATTACCAGCCTGAAGCCTATATCCCTCGGACGGACACCTATATCGAGAAAGACACCGATGTAAACGAGGAGATCGATAAACTGCGGCACGCGGCTACGCGCGCGCTGCTGACCAGGCGGGACGTGCTGATCGTGGCCTCGGTCTCCTGCATTTACTCCCTGGGAGAACCTGAGGAATACCAGAGCTTCGTGGTCAGCGTTAGCAAAGGGCAGAAAATCGAGCGCAACAGGCTGGTGCGCCGCTTCATTGATATGCAGTACGAGCGGAACGACTTTGACTTTCAGCGCGGCAGGTTCCGCATACGCGGGGATACCATTGAGATACTGCCTGCCTACGAGGAGATAGCCATACGCATCGAGTTCTGGGGTGATACAGTCGAGCGGATCGTGGAGATAGACAGCCTGACCGGTGAACTGCTGGCCGAGAAGCAGTCGGTGGATATCTTCCCGGCCAAGCATTTTGTGACCTCACCGGAGAAGCTGGAACCCGCTATCAAAGATATCCAGGCCGAGATGGCAGAGCGGGTAGCGGAGTTCAACCGCCAGGGTAAGCTGCTGGAGGCCGCGCGCATCGAGCAGCGAACCAACTATGATATCGAGATGCTGCGTGAACTGGGATACTGCAGCGGGGTGGAGAATTACTCCCGGCACCTGCAGCGCAGGAAGGCCGGTAGCCCGCCCTGGACGCTGATACATTACTTCCCCAAGGATTTCCTGATCTTTATCGACGAGTCGCACATGACCCTGCCGCAGATACGCGGAATGTACGGTGGCGATATGAGCCGCAAGGGCACCCTGATTGACTACGGGTTTCGCCTTCCTTCAGCGCTGGATAACCGCCCGCTCAATTTTCCCGAGTTTGAGGGCCTGGTCAACCAGGCTGTATATGTTTCGGCTACCCCCGGTCCCTATGAGTATAAGCACAGCCAGCAGGTGGTAGAGCAATTGGTCAGGCCGACCGGCCTGCTTGAGCCGACCATCGAGATAAAGCCGACCAAAGGCCAGATCGATGACCTGATTCACGAGATAAAGCTCAGGGTCGGCAGGGAAGAAAGGTGCCTGGTGACAACGCTGACCAAAAAGATGTCCGAGGAGCTGGCGGATTACCTGCGCGAAATGGATGTTAAAACGCATTACCTGCATTCCGAGGTGGATACACTGGAGCGTGTCGAGATACTGCGCGACCTGAGGCTGGGTGTTTATGATGTTGTGGTGGGCATCAACCTGCTGCGTGAGGGCCTCGATCTTCCGGAGGTCAGCTTAGTTGCTATACTTGATGCTGACAAAGAAGGGTTTTTAAGGTCCAGGGATTCGCTTATTCAGACCATGGGCAGGGCGTCCCGGCACGTGGAGGGGCATGTCATCCTGTACGCGGACAAGCTGACCGACTCTATGAAGAACGCCATTGAAGAGATCTACCGCAGGCGCAAGATCCAGGAAGATTTCAATAAAGAGCACGGCATAACACCTCAGGGCATTAAAAAGGCTATCCGGGACATCACCGAGCGCGTGAAAGTGGTGGCCGAGGAAAGGGCTAAATATGCTGCCGCACCTGTGCCGGTTGATGAGATTGCCAGGCTGATAAAGGAACTCGAGTCACAGATGAAAAAAGCTGCTAAGAATTTGGAGTTCGAGAAGGCGGCCCTGCTACGCGACCGCATCGTTGACCTCAGGAAGGACGAGGAACTATTTTCGCCTTTCCGGAAAAAGAAGTAATCTGTACAGATTACAGCTATAATGGTG
>CAIMUM010000216.1 GCA_903844685.1 uncultured Dehalococcoidia bacterium | reverse complement strand
TTCAGTCAGGGAATCGGCGGCAGTCAGACCGGCTCAATCAATGGGGTTCTGGAAAACATACAGGGAGGTATTTAAGAATAAACCCTATATCTTTATTCTCGTGGTATATATACTGCATATACTGGGCATCACCATTGCCAGCGGCATCGTGATCTACTACTTCAAATATATACTGGGCGCAGAAAACATGACCACCTACGCCATGCTGATATTGATCGGCGTTGCTATACTCTTCATCCCTGTCAGCGTTGCTATGAGCAAGAAGACCGGCAAGAAACTGGTTTACGGCGTAGGCTTTTTAATCATGGCAGTGGGCCTGATGGTGCTGTTTTCAATAGGGCACACCATGGGCGTTGCCTTCAACCTGATCATGATGGCTATCATGGGAATTGGCATGGGCTTCCTGTATGCCATGCCTTATGCCATTGTGGCTGATGCAATAGAATATGATTACATGAGGACGGGAGAGCGGCGGGAAGGCGCCTTCTTCGGCATCTGGACCTGGGGTCTCAAGATCGGGCAGGCGCTGGCAGCCTTTATCATGGGTGTGACACTGAGTGCTATGGGATATGTCGCAAATCTCATACCTCAGGCAGCCAGCGCGCAGCTCGGCATCCGGCTTTTCCTGGGACCGATTTCTGCTTTCTTCTTCCTCATGGCGGCCGTGGTGCTGTATTTCTACCCGATCACTGAAAAACGCTATAAAGAGATACAGGCAGAGATCGCGGTCATGGAGGCCAAGAAACAGCCGGCAAAATAGTGTCCGGGCAACGGCCGGCCAGTTCTCTGCCCCATATCTGCTTCTGTACTTGCCGGCACAGGTTAGAATCGCGAGGTGGACCCCGTCTCAGGGCCAATCATAAGGTGATTTATTATCGCCGGGAAAAAGCGTCTACCTGCTCCCGAGGCCTGTATTGTGGCTTTCATCTCTTATCGCTGAATATACTTCGGCAATCTGCTGCAGGGTCACCTCGCGGGCGTTATTGGATAGGTGCCTGTCGTCGGCGTCAACCTCCCTGGCCATCTCCATAATATTCCAGGTGATTTCAGGGATAACGCAATACCCCTGACGAAAGGATTTCAGTTCATCAGCATAACCAGCATCAAACCGGTTAAGCTCTAATAAATAGGGTAGTATGATTGCCAGGGACAGGCCATGCGAGATGCCCCGGTCAGACAACGGATAGGCCAGTGCGTGCCCCAGGGTTGTCCCCGTGCCTGTCAGCGCCATGCCGGCCATAAGGCTGCCCATAGCGATATTGCGCCTGCCTTCCGCATCACCCGATAAGGCGGGACTGATATTATTCTTTGTAAGCACGTATGCTTTCAACGCAAGTGCACGTGTTATGGCGTTTCCCTTCCTGGAGCCATAACTCTCCACGGCATGCGCCATTGCATCCATAGCTGAGCTAACCATACCTGTAGCGGACATGGTTATCAAAAGGTCTGGATCGACTATGGCCACATCCGCCGCAAGCTTAATGTTAGTAAAGGATTGTTTTCGTCCGTCAACTTTGAGAACGGAGTTGTGAGTGACTTCGCTGCCGCTTCCCGCCGTGGTGGCGATCATGATTTTTGGTACCTTGATTTCCACGGCAACTTTTTTTGCCACGTCCATGGCACTCCCGCCGCCAAGCCCGATTAGAATATCAGGCTTTATTTTATTAGCGAATTTGAAACTCTTATCTACGTCATCGACGGACGGCTCAGGCGGCGCGGATGAATATATATTTGTTGTTATACCTGCCCGATCGAGATCAGAGATGATGTCTTTGGTTGATTGCCTTCCAGGCATGCCGCTGCTGGTAATAATAAGCGCCCTGCTCCCACGGAGCTGTTTGATCTCGCTGCCCAACCTGCCTACCGTCCCTTCACCGAATATGATTTTAGTGGGCAGTTGAAAATCAAAGCTGCCGGCGTCGCCGGGGAAATAATAATTGGGGATTTCGTTTTTCAAATTTAAAAACCTTTATGACTGTGGCCCAAAATGCTTTAATATCACCAGGTCCTCAAATTCGCTGGTATTAGTGATCGATATTCCCTCGCGGGCCGATCTGTAACAGATAAAGAGTTCATCCGCCGTCATCTGGCCAAAACGTATCATGGCTGGCGATTCGATCACCAGAGCGCCGAACTTTCCCCTGCCCTGGATCACGATAACTCCGTAGGCATCAGTATCCCGGATGGTAACCGTTCTGCCTGGATATACTGTGAGTTCCTTCGCGCTGAAAAATGAGGATTTGTAGACTACGTCATGCTCCTCGTAGCCCAACTCCTTCATTTCATCGAGCGGTTTTACTGGTAGCGGGGATAAGGACCTGTTTTCATAAAAATCCGGGTCCGTATTTAAATTCCAGTCAATCATCTCTACCAGGTAATCGATATTGTTTCGCTGTTCCTCTGGCACGTCCTTAACCAGGAGGTCGTATGGTATAAATTTATTCCAGGTGAGGGATT
>CAIMUM010000215.1 GCA_903844685.1 uncultured Dehalococcoidia bacterium | reverse complement strand
TCCTATAGCTTCCAGAAGCCTGTTGTCGTCTACGACAACTATTTCAAAGTTTTGCATATTGTGAGCTGTGGGCGCCCAACGCCCGGCCTCCAAAATCTGCCGCAAGTCCTCCTTTGCCACCGGGCGTTTAGTGTCGAAGGAAATTCTCAGTGATTTTCTTTGCTGGATAAGCTTCAATATGTCTTGCATAATAACCTCCGTATCGGGGAATATTTTTTTGAATCTTCCATTTTACTGTCAGGCGCCGATTTTCAGGACAGCTCTGAAACGCACTTTTGATGTCATCATTTTTTCATAAGCTGATGCCGCTTGCTCTAATGGAAAAACTTCGATCATAGGCAGGGCTCCGGAAATGACGCTAAAATTCAGGGCGTCTTCCGATTTGTCTTTGGCCGGTCTGGCAGTCCAACCCCGTATCGAACCTCTTCCCCCCAGCAACTGACCCGGGGTAAATTGCATTGGTTCGCCTGGCGCAGCAACAACTATCAACTGGCCATCAAAACACAGTCCATTTATAACTTGCGAAATAGCTTTACTGTTTGGAGCTGTAGCCAGAATGACCCGCGCCCCGCCAAGTTTTTTAAGTTCATCCGCCGGATTCAAAGACTCAGTGTCAATATACACATGCGCGCCAAGTTTATAAGCCAGCTCTTCCTTATCCTTACCGCGCGACAATGCCACGGTTTTAAAACCAAGCTTTCTGGCAAACTGTATTCCCATATGTCCCAGGCCTCCAATGCCCTGGATCGCCACCAAATCACCACCCCTGGCTGCGCTGTTGCGCAGGGCGGTAAAAGTAGTTCTGCCGGCGCACAGCAGAGGTGCTGCTTCGAAAGAGTTAATCTCATCAGGAATAATTGTCATCGCCTGTTGTTGCGCCACCATATATTCGGCATAGCCGCCATCAAATGAAATTCCGGTTGTTAAAAAGCTTGCGCAGTTGCCGGGATCTCCCTTTCTGCAAGCCTCACACTTAAGGCAAGGCCCTCCATGCCATCCAACTCCGACCCTCCGGCCGATCTCCCAGGAAGAAACGGCAGGACCCAGTTTGTCAATTGTTCCAACTACTTCATGTCCCGGTACCCTGGGATACTTGATGCCGGGGAAATGGCCCTCTTTTACCACGGCGTCTCCATGGCAAATACCACAGGCCTGGACTTTAATGCGTACTTCATTCTCCTTTGGTTCAGGGATTGTCTTTTTAATTAATTCGAAATCGGCGCCCGGCGCACTAACTTGAACAGCCCTCATCAATGACATAAAAATTAGCCCTCCTTTTCCTAAAAATATACGCTGCACCAAATTTGAAGATTCTTACCCCGCCAATGCATAAATTGTAGCACTCCCTGACATGTGGCTGATATGAATTACCCCAATATTTGGGGATAAATGTATTCCCTATAACAACAATATCCGCACAGCTTTCAATTTATTTATTGACTGGCAAAGCCTCATGTGCTACAAATAACCCGGTTTTAACGTTATTGATCAGGATAAAGATGATGGAAAATGCACCCCGCAAAATTAATTGGCTTAAATTAGGCATCATCTTTTTAATTTTTGCGGTATTCAGCATAGCTTTGGCTTATGCAACTCAAATTCTTTTAGAAAATATCCGCCTGCCGTTATATAAGTTTGAACTGGCGGCGTACTTAACAATTTTCGTTGTTGCCATAGTGGTTAACCTTTCACTGGTACCCTTGCCATTTGTAGTATCTATAATGATTGTTGCCGCTTCCAGGTGGAATCCCTGGCTGGTTGCACTTTCAGGCAGTCTGGGAGCCAGCCTCGGTGAAATGAGTTATTATTACCTCGGATTTATAAGCAAGAAAGTGGCGGTGCCCGATGATATTATAGGGTACACCAAAGTAAAAGGCTGGGTTGAAAAATATGGGATGTGGGCAATAGCCTTTTTGTCTTTTCAACCGATATTGCCCATTGAAATCGGCGGACTGGTTGCCGGGCTGACCAGGTACCCACTGAATAAGTTTCTACTTGCCCTCTGGATCGGCAAATTTCCTAAATATATTATCTTAATTTTCCTGGGTTCCGCTGTGCTGCATATATTTCCTATGCCTCATCTTAACTGGTTACCTTTTTAACCGGACCCAGAATGAACGGATAGAACTCATATGTTCTATGCTTCGATGGCCTCACCGCCGGTCGTCACCCGTTTCACTGCCAACCCCTCATTTGTCAATCCCGGATGAACCACAGAGGGTCAAACAAATACAGGGTTTATTCGTGCCTCAGTGATTCGATTGGATCGAGGCCTCCGGCCCGGAAGGCCGGATAGGTGCCGGACAGCAATCCCGTTCCGATGGATACGCCGAGCGCGATAAAGACGATGCTGTATGAAATTTCCGGTGTGACCTGTGTTTGCCCCAATGTTATCTGGCCCATTGCGTGGGCGACTCCCACCGCCAGCCCCAGGCCGATCAAACCTCCGGTCAGGCTCAGGGCGGCCGCCTCAATGAGGAACTGGATCAGGATATCTCTCCTCCTGGCGCCGATAGCTTTGCGAATGCCTATTTCCCTGGTCCTCTCCGTGACAGAGACCAGCATGATATTCATGATGCCTATGCCGCCCACGATTAGCGATATGGCGCCGACCGCTCCCATGAAGAGGGAGAAGGCGGCCAATGTCGCCTCCATGCTGTTGAGAGTCTCGCGCATGTCGGTAATGCTGAAATCGTCCGCCGCCCCCGCTACTGTCCTGATGAAATGCCTGGCGCGCAGGACGGCGGTTACCTGGGCAATAGCAGTGTCCACCTGGTCGGGTTTGGATGCCAGAATGCCTATCTGTTGGACCACATCTCCACCGGTTATCTTGGATTGCATGGTTGTCAGGGGCATTAATATGTAACTATCACCGGCGAAGCCGCCGAACTTCTGGCAGGTGCCCACCACCTGGAATTTCATTCCCGAGATGCGGATGTAGGTACCGATGGGCGACGTCGTGCCCGGCGCCTGCGCGCCGAACAGGTCGATCTCCGCCTGCCAGCCGAGCACGACCACATTGGCTCTGTTGGTCACATCCTGGTCGGTAAGGAACCTGCCCTGGTCCATCTTGTAGTTCCTTATCTTGGTTATCACGGGCATGATCCCCATCAGCGACTCACTCGCATTATTATTCCCGTAGGAAGCTGTTCCCCTGTTTGTGCGCGTCGGTGACACGACGCTCACGGCGGGAACCAGGTTCTTATCCTGGAGCGCCGTCACGTCCTCGTTGGTGAGCGGGCGTATACCGCCGACTACTGTCTTGGACGGTGCGCTGGATATATACAGCGCGCTGGCCCCCATATCGTTGAAAGTCTTGGTCATGCTGGTCTGGAACCCCTGGCCCAGGGCGACCAGCAACACGACTGCACATACGCCAATTACGATGCCCAGCATGGTGAGCGACGATCTCAATTTATTGGCAAATATCGATTGCCAGGCGGTTCTAAGGCTTTCCCAGATGCTCACCGCTTTTTCTCCTCGATTATTTTGCCGTCCCTGACGTAGATGGTCCGCTGCGTGTAGGAGGCGATATCTTCTTCATGCGTAACAATGACTATGGTTATGCCCTTCTTATGCAGCTCCGTGAACAAGCTCATGATGCTGTGGCTGGTGGCCGTATCGAGGTTGCCCGTCGGTTCGTCGGCCAGGATCACCTTCGGGTTATTTATCAGTGCACGCGCGATGGCAACGCGCTGCTTTTCACCGCCGGACATCTCGCTCGGCAGGTGTTTGGCCCTTACCGCGATGCCCACTGCTTCGAGCGCTGCCATGGACCGCTGCTGGCGGTGGTTTTCGCCGGAATATATCAGCGGCAAGGCTACGTTCTGCTGGGCAGATATCTTGGGCAAGAGGTTATAAGACTGGAAAACGAAGCCCAGTTTTGCGTTCCTGATCTTGGCGAGCTGGTCGTCGTTAAGGCTGGCCACGTCCACCCCGTCCAGATGGTAGGTCCCCGAGGTCGGGCGGTCAAGGCAACCGATGATGTTCATCATGGTGGATTTTCCCGAGCCGGAATGGCCCATGATGGATACCATTTCGCCCTCATCGCATTTGAAGGAGATATCATCCAGGCCGGTGACCTTCAGTTCGCCTGTGTCGTAAATTTTGGTTAAATTAGTCAATTCAATCATTGTCATTTTTATATACCTGTTTATTAATACTGTATGTAATAATATCTCGTTTAACGCAGAGAGCGTAATGCATTGGCGCCACCGGGTGGTGTTCTGGTTGGCGCGTTGACAGAGTTGCGGTCGGTGATCGCCACAACTTTATCCCCTTCCTGCAATCCCGACTGCACCTCCGCGTACTCAGTGTTTTGTACCCCGATGGTAATTTTTCTCCTCTCGGGCTTGCCGGTTTGCGCGTTCTCGACCATTACAAAGGACCCGGCCCGTGTATTAAGGATCAGCGATACCGGCACCAGCAGTACGTTTTTCGCACTGGCTGCCGTGATCGTTGCCGTGGAAGTCAGCCCTCCCCTGAGAGTTACGTCGGTCGGGTCAAGCGCTATGAAGACGGTGAACTTGACCACCGACCCCGATAGTGCGCCGAAAGGCGAAATGAACTGTACCTTGCCGGTAAATGTCTTGTTCGGGAAGGCGTCGACTGCGATGGTGGCCGGCTGCCCCGGCGCCACTTTAAGGATGTCGATCTCGTCCACCAGGCCGGTAAACCGCACGTAGCTGGTGTCAACCAGGGTGATGGCATTGGTCGATGAATAGTTCTGCGCGGAGGTGACGGTCGAAACTTTGGCGTCCACTTGAACTATGGCCCCGTCGACCGGGGCTATGATGGCATTCTGCATGATGGCCTGCTTGGCGCTGTAAAGCCCGATTTCCGCAGTCTGCAGGCTCAGGTTATACTGCTGCAGGGTCTGCCAGTTGATGCCCTGGCCGGTCTCAAATATGAGGGTCTGCGTTTCCAGCACGTCGCGGGCAACCTGCAGGTTAAGCTTGCCGATATACAACCGCTTGGCGGCTTCCACAGGGTCGGCGCCGGTGCTGTTTATGTAACTCTTGAGGTCCTGAACTGAGCGCAGCGAAGACTGCAGGAAATCGGCGCTGCTGTAGGTGTCGGCAAACTCGAAGATCATGCGGCTATGGATACTGATCGTGCTCTTAGCCTGATCGCTCACCAGCGACACCTGCTGCGCGGCGGCCTGCAGTTCCGCCCCGATTTTTTTATAGTCGCCCCCCCGCATGTCCTGGCTGATATTCAGCAGTTCCTGCTCGTAGCCCTGCAGGTAGCTTACAACGGCCGCGTAATCCGCCCGCATAGGTACGGAGCTGCCTGCATATAGATCGGGTGCCCAGAGGGAATTTGTCTTGGCCCCGGCCAGCTCTGCCGCGTTGGGCCTGGTGTTGATCAGGTCCTCGCACACCTCGATATCATAGTATGTCATAACCAGCCAGTAGCCGGCATTTTTGTAGTCGCCCTGGTTGAAATAGATTTGCGCGGTGGCGATATCCGTCTCCGCCTCGTCGGCCATGCGCGCAATGCTCAGGTCAGGGTAGTTATAGGGCAGGTGGTCCGGGCTGCACCCGAGCGTGATAGTGTTCTGCGAAGTTTGTATGCTGAACAGGGCAGATTTTATGGCGTCGATCTGCGCGGACTCATCCTGCAGGGCCAGCAGCGTTCCCTCGTGAACAAAGTCACCCTCGTTTACATAAACATGGGTTGTCTGTCCCTGCGTTCCAAATTTGAGGTTATATACGTTCGGCATGCTCAGGTTGCCGTCCGTGGACACAATAACGCTGAGATCGCCGCGTTTGACTTCCACCGGCTGGCCTGCTGCCGTGGCGGTCTGGTTGTCGCTGCCGCTGCTGCTGCACCCGGCCAGCAATAAAGCGGACAGGCTCACGGCCATTACGGCGGTAATTATCTTTATATTCTTCATAGTATTATTTTCCTGGTGGAGCTTAGCCTCCCGGCCGGCCACCACCGCCGCCGCCTGCCGGCGCTCCGCCTCCGCCTCCCGGTCCGAAGTTTGGCCTTGTCGTGGGCGCTCCCGCTGCCGATTCCTGGATTACCACCCTGTCGCCTTCGTTCAGGCCTGTCAGGATGGCAGCGCTTTGCTGGTTCTGCAGACCGAGTGTTACCGGTATTTTCTCCGTTTTGTTGTCACTGGTCATGACAGTTACAAACGAGCCGTCCTTGGACGTGGTAATAGCCGTCAGCGGCAGCATCAGCGCATTCTGGACGCTGGTGACCGCTATCTCGGCCGTGGAGGTCAGAAGGCCTTTCAATGGCACATCGGTCGGGTCCAGCAGGATGGTGACGTTAAACCTCACCACACCGTTGCTGTCGGGTGTGCCATAGGGCGAGATAAATGAGACCTTGCCCGTAAATGTCCTGTTCGGCACGGCATCCACCGTGATAGTGGCATTCTGCCCCGCCTTGATCTTGCTAATATCGATCTCGTCAACCTGTCCCTTGAACTGCAGTTGCGAGGTGTCCACGATCATGATGTCGCCCTTTGATGCGTAGTCTACCTGGGAGAGCACGTCGTTGGTCCTGAGGTTTACCGACACCACGATCCCGTCGAACGGCGCCAGTATGACCGTCTTGAGGAAATCGTTGTTGCGGTCCTTGAGGGTCACCAGCTTGTTGGCCAGGTCAACGTTATATTGCTGCTGAGCTTTCAATGAGAGGCCGTGCTGCAGCACGTAATCGTTGGTGCCAAGGACGGCGTTGCTTAACATCATGTAATGCTCGGCGATGCGTAGGTTGGTCTCAAGGTCGGGTGAGTTCAACCCGTCTTTTTCCAGCCCCGCCGCCGCCTCGTTCAACTTGACTTCGGCAGCGTTGAAAAAGCGTACGCTGAGGTCCTTGCCGTAAATGTCAGTATTGTTCGGCAGGTCGATTATGTTGTAGTTGGTGTAAACGATGAGCCCGATCGGCTGCATGCCGGCCAGCACCACCTGGTACTGGGCGGCCGCTTCGTCGTACTTCTTCTGGGCTATCAGGTCGCGCGCCTTCTGTATATCGGCCTGCGCCTGCCTGATCTGGTCGATATCTTTACGCAGTACCTGGATGTAGAAGCCCGCTCCGGAGGGATCCTGTCCCATGATCTCCATATAGGTTAAATTCTGGTCGTTGACCACCGGCGCCATATTCCCGAGGCCCGAATCCGGGTTGTTGATGGCGTCCTCTATCATGATGATAACGGACTCCAGGTCCGCCAGCGCCACGTTCAGCTCCGATGAGGCACCGGTATAGTTTTCGGACACGAATAGCTGCTGGGAGTTGCCCAATTCCTGCTGGTACCAATAGTAACCATCAATTATGGTTCCTGTCGGATAGTAGGTGGTATAACTGATATCATTGTGAATCCCTTCGGGTGAAGCTATCCAGTGGGTAGCATCTATTTGGATTATTTTGTCCGCTACGAAACTTGGGTTGCTTGGATCATACGGCAGGTAATAGTTCGTTCTGAATTTGGGCAGTCGCGGCACGGTTTCATAGAGGTTAGCCAGGGTGGTCTGCACCGCGTTATTGGCTGTTTTGATGGCCAGTTCCTGCGTGGCGGCGTCCAGTGTCGCAAGCACGGTCCCCGCCTTAACGATATCGCCTTCCTTGACGTTTACATCGAGGACGTTGCCCGGCGCGCCGAAATGCAGGTCGAAGGCCTGAGGCATATTCAGCTTGCCGTCCACGCTGACCGTCACGTCGAGGTTGCCACGCTGGACCGGGATGGTTCGCGTGCTCGTCGCGGGCGCTTTGGCTGCTACAGTACAACCTGTAAGGGAAACAGCCAGTATGGCCGTGGCCAGGATGACCGATAATTTATTCATTTTTTTACGCATGATGATATTCTTTTTACTCCGGCAGGGAAGCATGATTTTGTGCAATTAAATAAGATTACCAAGAAATTATTAAGATTTTATTTAGCATGCAGCGCATATCTGCAGTCAGTAATACAATTAATATAAACAGAGTTTATTATAGCACTTCCCCGGCAATGGGTAGGGTAAAGGAGAAGCGGCTACCCTTGCCCGGTTCGCTTTGTGCCCATATCTTGCCTTTGTGTTCCTCGATAATATACCTGGCGATGGTCAGCCCCAGGCCGCTGCCGCCGGTTGCCCTTGACCTGGATTTATCAACGCGGTGGAAGCGCTCGAAGATATTGGCTACCTCTTCAGCAGGTATGCCCTCCCCGGTATCCGAGACGCTGACTTCGACGAAATCAGGGCTCAAGCCGGCTGAAACAGTTATGCTGCCGCCAGCGGGTGTATGGGCCATGGCGTTCTCCAGCAGGTTGAGCAATACCTGCCTGATGCGCAGGAAGTCGATATTTACGCGGGGAAGGCCGTCGGGCACATCGGAGGATAACTGCAAGCCCTTTTCAACGGCCTTGGCCTGTACGGCATTGATTGATTGCCTGACAAGCTCAGCCGCTTCTTCGGGCTGGCAATAGAGCTTCAATTCACCGGCCTCAGCCAGGCTGAGCTCCTGCAGGTCGTTGACCAGCCGCGATAGGAGTATGGTTTCATCGTAAATTGAAGAGATAGTTGCGGTGTCCGGCTTCATGAGTCCGTCATTAATAGCTTCGAGGTAACCCCTGACGTTGGTGAGCGGGCTGCGCAGCTCGTGGGCGATATCGGATACCATGTGCTGGCGCAACTGCTCATCGCGCTGCAGGTTGCCGGCCATCGAGTTGAAGGTGGAAGCCAGCTCACCTATCTCGCTGTTATCTTTGATGTCGACGCGTTGCGAGAAATCTCCCTTTCCGAGGCGCTGGGCTGCCGTCCTCAATTCTTTAACCGGTGACAGTATACGCCGGGATAGGAAGAGTGTAACCAGGAAGGCGACGACCACAGCCAGGCATGCTCCCAGCAAGAAATAGTTGCCCAACTGCCTGTACATTATCTGCAGCGCCTCCAACCCGGTTTCAGATTGCGTTAAAGGCAGGATAAACAGGAAACCTATGGTAGCCGGCTCACTGGAAATGGTCGTAGAGGGTTCCACCGGTGTGGGGGGCGCCGTTATGTTTGGTCCGAATGATATGAGAGGTGGGGGTTCGGACTGTGGCGTGCCGCCCGGCTCAGGCGGTAAGGAATCACGGCGTTCATGTGCAGAGGTCAGCGTCTTGCTGGCAAAGCTCTCGAGGTTTAACTGCATATCGGGTGTTTCCGTGGTTGAATCCACGATTATTTTGCCGTCGGCATCGGCCAGTATGACCCTGTGGCGGAACTGCTCGCCAATTTGCTGGACCAGTGGCTTTACCCCTTCCCAGCTGCCATGGGCCAGGTAATAATCCGTGATAACAAATTGTATGCGGTTGCCGACCATGCGTTCCACGCGTTCTCCGAATTGCTGGATCTGCCCGGTGGCGGCCTGCCACATCATAAAGAACACAACGCCTATAGTCAGCAGGATGACGAGTGTAAAAGCAACTAATAGGCGGAACTGCAGGCTATACCGCATGTTATTCCTCGGACAGCTTGTAGCCTGCACCGTACACGGTCTTGATATACCGGGGATGCTTGGGATCCGGCTCGATTTTGCGGCGCAGGTTAAAGATGTGCACATCGATTGCCCGGTCGAAGCTCTCGAAATCGTAGCCGAAGGCTTTATCGATCAGGTCAGCGCGCTCAAATACTCTGCCCGGCTCTCTCATGAAAGCAGCCAGCAGCTTGAATTCGACGGAGGTCAGGTGCAGCGCTTTGCCTTTGAGCGACGCCTCGCGCTTGGGGATACTGACGAATATGTCGTGGTGCCTCATCTCGGATGGACCTCGCTCGGCGGGCATGCGCCTTAAGATGGCGCGTACCCTGGCTGCCAGTTCACGGGGGCTGAAGGGCTTGGTGACATAATCGTCAGCTCCCGTATCCAGCCCGGTCAGCTTGTCCTCATCGAGCGTTCTCGCGGTGAGCATGATAATGGGCACATCGGATTCAGACCGCAGCGTGCGGCAGATCGTCACGCCGTCCATCCCGGGCAGCATGACATCCAGTACCACCAGGTTGGGCTGGTTCTCCCTGAAGCTGTGTAAGGCAGAGGGTCCGTCGTAAGCTGTGATGACGGAGTGCCCATCCCTCTCCAGGTACAGCTTGACCAGGTCGACCGTCTTAGCATCGTCATCCACGACGAGGATCTTTTTATTTGGCATGCTCAAATTAACCTTAACATATTACTAATGATTATGAAAAGTAACAGAAGATTGTTAAGAGATTATTAAGCGGGTCACTAATATTTATTTAACATTTTATTCTTATAGTAATCACTGATAAATTTATTTTACGGTTGCTTAGAGCTTTGAATTGCACATCCTTTCACATTCTATTCATCTTGCTTTAATAGAATAGAGGTAATAATTCACAAAGGAGAAATAGAGATGTCAGAAGAACTCAAATACCTGCAGGTATTCTTAGCTGTTATAGTTATCGTGGTCGGTATGGCTTTAGCCGGGTGCAGCACGGGCAGCGCCTCCCAAACTACCTCACAGGAGCCGGCGGTTACAACCCCTGCCTCGTCCTCTTCAGAGACTGCCACGCCGGCTCCGACCACCGGTACCCAACCCAACAACGGCTGGCAAAACGGCAATCACACAGGCCAACCCGGAGGGCCGGACATGAGCAAGATAATGAGCCGCGCAGCCCAGATTCTTGGCATTACAGAAGCGCAGCTTACCAGCGCTTTCCAGCAGGCCCAGCAGAGCGTCTTTGCTAACCTGCCTTCCGGCACATCGGGCCAGCGGCCGCCGCATCTCTCCACGGATAATACTTCGGGACAGCGGCCACCGCAGCCGCCATCAGGGACTTCCGGCCAGCAGCCCCCTCAGTGGGGACAGGGACCAAATTCGGGATCCACGCAAAAGCTGTATAGCAAGATGGCTGAGATACTAAGTATATCCGCGGATAAGATCAGCAGTGCTATGGACCAGGCGCGGCAGGAACTGCAGTCGACTGTAAAATAGCGCTAATTTTCAATAGTATGTTATTCAGTGCCCTCTGATTAACATAAACCCTCCCCTTGGACGACCCCCCGGCGTGTCAAATGCGGTAATTCCCAATGCGCAAGCAGATGGAAACCATGACAGGCCGGGGGGATTTTATATCAGTTGCGTCTACAGGTGGTCTATGCCGGAGGCGTAAGCGTCAGCAGCTTCCTGGTTATCTCGGGGTATTTGGCTATGAACTGCAACTCGTCCTCGGTCAGCGGTGTTTGTGCTTCCACGTTGGCAAAGCGTACCAGTTCGAGTATTTTGCGGGCCTCGCTGGCGTTGGCGAAGGAGACCTCCATCTTGCCCATTATGTGGCTGAACCCGGAGATGCCCGTGTATTCCCCCGAACAAATCAGCCGGCCTGTTTCCACCAGTTCGGGTTCGCCCCTGCCCAGTTCTTCGAAGTTGTAGAGTTCGTAGTTCTCAGGATCCTTGAGAACGCCATCGGCGTGTATGCCCGAGGCGTGGGCGAAGGCATTTTCTCCAACTCCCGGCTGGCTGATAGGTATGGGGACGCCGAAGGCCAGGCTGGCATACTTGGCCAGCTTGTAGGCCTTGTTGAGCTTTACCGGCCTGCCCAGCCTGTATTTGTTGGCGAAACCCCTGGACTTCAACAGAGCCAGTACGCAGGACAGCAGGTCGGCATTGCCGGCCCTCTCACCTATCCCATTGAGCGTGGTATTGATATAGGCATCCTGGCCTGAGTCTATCGCGGCTTTGGCCCCGGCAATTGAGTTGGCCACGGCCATGCCGAGGTCGCCGTGGCAGTGGATCTCCATCGGCATCTCCGTCGCATCGGCTATTTTAGTTATAACGTCATAGATGCTGAAGGGGTCGTCGTAGCCCAGCGTATCGCAATAGCGGAACCTGTCCGCACCGGCCGCTTTGGCCGCTCTGGCGAACTCGATAAGAAAATCGACATCGGTGCGCGATGCATCTTCCGCGTTTACCCCGATAGCCATGGCGCCGAGCTTGGTGGCGGCTGCCACCGCTTCAACCATCTGCTCGAGCACATCCACACGTGACTTACGGCCTTTGAATTTCCCCTGGATCATCTGCTCCGACGTGGAGATGGAGAGGTTCAGGTATTCTATCTCCGGGACCATTTCGAAGGTTTTTTCAACGTCTTCGGCGGTAGCCCTGATCCAGCCGCTCAGCCGGATGGGGCGCAGGATGCCTTTGCCCGCAAGCTCCAGGTTGGCGCGCAGGTAGTTTGTCTCATGGTTGGTGGTGGGGAAGCCAAACTCCGACTGGAAAACTCCAAACTCGTTAAGGTACATGTTGATCATGGTCTTCTGCAGCTTGGAGAGGCTCAGCCGTGCAGTCTGCACGCCGTCCCGGTTGGTCACATCTATAAAATAAACCTTACCCATAGTACGCTTTCATCCTGCAGCAGAAATAATTCAATGGAATATTATAGCATTGTGAACGGAGCCGCGCTTAATGTTTTTCCGCAATTCAGTTTACCGGTAAAAGAAACCCCCCATCGCATCCGGATGCGACGGGGGGTTGATTAAGCTGTGAACATTTACCGGCGGCTGGACAGCAGGATGATGAGGATGAGGATGACAATAACAAAGCCGCCCATGATCATCCAGACGAAGGTCGGCACTCCGGGAGCCGGTGGAGGCGTAGGCCCGCTGCCTCCCGTCACGAATGAGCTAATAGAACCGTTTACCGAGCGGCCTCCCCCTGTGGGATTGAGGGCAATTGCCTGGTAATAGTAGGTGCGGGCAGGCGCCAGGCCGGTGATTACTGTGCTGAATGATCTGGCCCGGTTCAGGGTCTGTATCTCGGTGGAATTG
>CAIMUM010000214.1 GCA_903844685.1 uncultured Dehalococcoidia bacterium | reverse complement strand
TGCCGAAGGGGGCGACCTGCTTTTCGGCACCGTGGATACCTGGTTAGCCTGGAAGTTAAGCGGCGGCAAAGCGCATGTAACCGACTACGGCAACGCTTCCCGCACCATGCTTTACAATATCAACACCCTCCAATGGGACAACGATATCCTGTCCAATCTCAATATCCCCGCCGTCATGCTTCCAGAGGTAATCCCATCCAGCCACGTATATGGCGAAACAGCAGCAGGCATGTTCAAAGGTGCAAATATACCCCTCTGCGCTATTGCGGGCGATCAGCAGGCCGCCCTCTTTGGCCAGGCCTGTTACAAGCCCGGCATGTCCAAGAATACCTACGGGACCGGTTCGTTTATCCTGATGAATAGCGGCGAGAAACCCATAATCTCCAGGCGCGGGCTGCTAACCAGCCTGGCCTGGGGCCTGGATAGCAAAGTTAACTATGCGCTGGAAGGAAGTATTTTTGTTACAGGGGCAGCAGTGCAATGGCTACGCGACGGTCTGAAAATCATCGATAACGCGGCTGAAAGCGAGGCGTTGGCGCGCTCAGTTGAAGACAATGGCGGCGTCTATTTCGTGCCGGCACTGGTGGGACTGGGCGCTCCCTACTGGGACATGTATGCCCGTGGGACAATTGCAGGCATTACACGCGGTACAACCAGGGGACATATCGCCAGGGCTACACTTGAAGCCATAGCCTACCAGGTCAGAGACGTAATAGATACCATGAGATCAGAAACCGGTATCGGTATCCCCGTCCTGCGCGTGGACGGCGGGGGCACGGCCAACTCGTTCCTCATGCAATTCCAGGCAGATATCATGAATATACCTATCCAGGTGGCCGCAACAGCAGAGACTACGGCTCTCGGCGTGGCTTACCTGGCAGGTTTAGCAACAGGGGTATGGAAGGATACCGGGCAAATCGGTGATAAATGGCGATCGTCCTCTACCTATGAACCGGGGATGTCCGCAGATCAGCGCGAAAATTTGTATTCAAGCTGGAAGCGCGCCGTTGAAAGGGCCAAGAACTGGATTATTAACTAAGCTGGGGGCTGAAATATGAAAAGAGATTTCCGGTCGGTTTCGGGGAAGACCTACGATGTCATCGTTATCGGCGGCGGGATCGTCGGCGCCGGGATTGCCCGGGACACCACCCTGCGCGGACTCGACACACTCTTACTGGAAAAAGAGGATTTCGGCTCGGGCACCACGTCCCGCTCCACGAGGCTTATACATGGCGGCCTGCGCTATCTCAGGCAACTTGAGTTCGGACTGGTTCGCCAGGACCTCAGTGAGAGGGAGGTACTTTTACGTATCGCTCCGCACCTCGTGCATCCGCTATCTTTTTTCATCCCCATACCCAACCTTTCCCTGAATGTTGCAATGTTCCTGGGAACCACGCTTTATGATGTGATTTCTTTCGATAAAACGCTGCCCAACCACAGGTATTTAAACAAGGGTAAAACCCTTGCAGAAGAGCCGGGACTGAGGGTGCAGGGACTGCAGGGCTCCTACGTCTATTCGGATTGCGCCATACCACTGACGGAAAGATTAGATTTCGAAACAGCGTTATCGGCCTGCGAAAATGGGGCGACGGTGGTCAACCATGCGCGTGTAACCAATCTTATCCGTGAGGGCGACCGTATAAGCGGCGTTGAAATCAAAGATGAAATAACCGGTGACGTAATGACGGCCAGGGGCCGCATGATTATCAATGCCGCGGGTCACTGGGTCGACACCATAAAAGATATGCTTTTCCCCGGCAAACCACCCTATTTGCGCAGGACCAAAGGAGCGCACCTGGTAATCCCAAAGGTTTCCAATCATGCGCTGGTGCTTTTCTCCCCGATCGACGGAAGGCTGTTCTTCGTCATCCCCTGGGAAGGATATTCCCTGGTAGGCACGACCGACACAGACTACAAAGATAACCTTGATGCCGTATACGCTACCCGGGAAGATGTGGATTACATCCTCGAAGGCCTGCACCTTGCTTATCCCGATGTTAAAATCGACGACGTCTACTATGCTTACGCCGGTTTACGCTCCCTCGCTCTTAAGCCGGGAAAATCAGCTTCCAATACCTCGCGAAGCCATGAATTGATTGACCACAGCAAGCGGGACAATTTGGATGGGCTGGTCACAATACTGGGCGGAAAGATCACCGCCTACCGCGAGGTAGCCAAAGACGCCGCCGACCTGGCGTGTAAAAAGCTGGGTAATAAAGCCGCCTGCACGACCGGTGAAAAACAGCTTCCGGGCGCACCGGCTCTGGGGCAGGAAGAGATCGACTGGCTTGCTCAGACGGAGTGCCTGCCAGGGGACACGGTCAAACATCTCGCCTCTATTTACGGGTCAAGATGCCGGGATGTGCTTAAACTTGCGAGCCAGGACAAGGCGGGATTGCAGCAAATCAGCCAGGGGGGGCCGGATATAATCGCCCAAATCTGGTATGCCGTTAACAATGAGATATGCATGACCGTGAGCGACTTCATGCTGCGGCGCAGCACAGTGGGATTACGCAAGGACCAGGGCATTGACGCTATCACCACCGTTGCAGATGAGATGCAGAAACTGCTTAACTGGAGCGGCGCAGACAAAGACAGGCAAATCCAGGCGCACAAATCTGTGGCATCGCTGGCACAGAAGTTCAGGAATCCTTGAACGTCTTGGAGTATTTAATAATTGAAAATATTTCTCCTATCGGATGACGCCTATCAATTACCCTGATTTTTCGATATTATGTATACAAGGAGGTACTGATATGAGAAAAAAGGTGCTGGCAATTGTCGCCCTTTTAACCGTTGCGCTCAGCCTTATCCTTATACCTGCCGGCGCAGTTCATGCAGCCAGCATGAGCCCGGCGATGGGCGTCAGCGGACTGGAGGTAACAATAACCGGCTTAACGGCAGGCAATTCCTATAAAATCACCTGGGATGGCGATGCCTACAAGCTGGGAGTGGTGGATACCGGCGGAAGCGTATTTTTCGTTGTCCCTGAATCGTATGGCGGCCAGCATGTGGTCTCCGTGGAAAGCCCCACCGGCACTGTTATTTTCAGTGGCAACTACATCATCGTGCCTTATATAGCAATTGACCCCAATAGCGGCGCGTCGGGCACCACCATCAATGTCGCAGGCCATGGCTTCGGCGTGAGCGAAAAAAATATTGCGGCGACATACGATGGCACAGTTATCATAAGCGGTATTGCAGCAGATGCGACGGGGTACTGGAGCACGAGTTTTCCTGCGCCACCTTCCGGCAAGGGCACACACACCATTGATGCCTCAGGCGACATCACCAAAGGGTCTGATGTAGCCGATAAAAACTTCTCGGTCACCGCGGTCGTCACTATGGATCCCGTAGCGGGCGGAGTCGGGACACTGGTCACTATTACGGCCACGGGCTTCGCTTCGGCCGAGGGCGGCATAAAGGTCCTGTATTCAGGCAAGGAAGTGAGGTCGGGGATCACCGCTGAAGTAAGCGGTTCCTGGAGCACATCGTTCTCGGTGCCGCCGTCCACAAGGGGAAGCCATATCGTCGACGCGCTCGGCAATACGACGGCAGCCACAGATATACCTGACATGATATTTACAGTTGCGCCCGCCGTTTCGGTCAACCCTGTCAGCGGCGCGGTCGAGGATGATATAAAGATCAGCGGCAGCGGATTTGCCAATAACGAGACCACCATAGAGGTCACATTTGACGGCAAGTCCCTCGAGAGAAATATACTGGCGGACGATAATGGTAACTGGTCGGTAAACACCACGGTGCCTGCCAGCGGCAGCGGTCCGCACAATATCACGGCCAGCGGCAGGGTCACCCCCGCGGCAGACGTGACCCCCGCTATCTTTACCACTCAGGCTGTACTCACGATTGTCCCGAGGAACGGAAACGTCAATGATGAGCTGAGGGTTACCGGGTCAGGCTTCAACGCCGGCAAGGATTTCTCCGTATCTTTTGATAACAACCCCGTAGCCAGCGGATCGGTCAACGAATCGGGCAGCTTCCAGGTGATATTCAAGGCGCCGGGAGGCAAGAGCGGCTCTCTTAACATTACGGCCACTGATACCAAGGGGACCACAGCCTCAACTACTTTTGCGATGGAGACAACTCCGCCGGAGGTGCCGCAAATAGCTTCACCCAGGGATGGGGCGACAGTTGGATTCATGGGCGATACCAAGATAGCTTTCAAGTGGAGTGATGTTAGCGATCCCAGCGGTGTCTCTTACGATATCGAGGTCAGCGACCAATCCAACTTCATTAAAAGCCTTCTGTCGCACGACAAATTGACAGATGCAAAATATACCCTGACCGAGGCTGAAGCTTTGCCGAACGGGGAATACTATTGGCGCGTGCGGGCCGTTGACGGGGCAGGGAACGCCAGCGAATGGACTCCCGCGGCCATGGTAAAAGTCGGTTTTGTTACTACCGGCACACTGGTCTTTATCGGCGTCGGCATCGTTGTTTTACTAATTCTGATAGCCGTATTGCCCAGGATTTTCAAGCAGAGAAAACCCAAGAGCGATTGGGACTAACCAGGCAGTATTGGTACAAACCAAGAAAGCCCATCTCCGGATGGGCTTTCTTATTGAATCATAATTAATATGGTGGGCAGTACAAGACTCGAACTTGTGACCTCTACGATGATATGTACACGGTTCTGCGAAAGGTACTTCGTTTTCGATATTACCCTGATTATTTAAGAAAGTATCCATCTATTTTTCTCCATAAACCAGCTACCGGTTTCTCTAATTATACTTTCCCCATTCTTGATAGTACAGGATAGTCGGTAGAAGCTGGGGCATAGGAAGCCCAGCCTGGGAAAATTCAGGATTACGTCTGTATAGAAAGATTTTCTACTTTCTGATTTTCCGTTCCCAGAAAAATTGGAGGCTAATTTAGAAAATTCGGTAGGAAGATTTTCTAATGTCAGACAAAATAGCTTTATGGTGGAGGTGGGGCAGAGTCGAACTCCGCCTGAAACACGAAGGGCAAGGACTTTTATTTTATCATGATAAAAAAGACCGGGGACGCTTTTTCGAGCATCCCCAGTCTTAAGTCTAGTTAGTGCTTAGTTATCTAGTGAGACTTTGCCATCTATGCTTCATTAGACCAATAGCCTTCACGATTGTGGTGTTTATGCAGCCTGGTCTCGAAGTCTCGGGTAATGAGCGAATCTTTCTGGTATTCAGGCCCTTGCTTAATACTTTCGCGGGACAGTTTGATTAAGACTTTCGACTCGTTCCAACTGACTCGTTCAATCCATTGCGGCGATACCAGGACATGCTTTCCCGGCCACCAGTTTTGCGTATCAACGATCAGATAACGAATCGCCCACGTTTTATCATCAATAATGAAATCCGTGACGTGGCCAATATCTCCGTCCGTAGCCTGGATTTTATAGCCGCTTACATCAGCAGTGGCACGCAGATTGTATTCCCACGGCTTCTCAGTATGAGCGGCCTTCTTTATTTCACGAACGGGGTAGCTGCTATAGCCCCATATGTTTGGGCCGTTCCAATACAGCGGCCAGCCGTAATACTGGTGGTAACTTTCCTCAAGTTGCCGCGAGACGGGCTTCTGGGTATCCCATGACGGGCTATTCTTAATCTGCTTTTTAGTCAAGTCCGTGTCGATGATTTTCTTTTTTTCATCGATAGCCCTGACTGCATACGGAGAAATCAGCACCGGGCTGTCCGGTCTTTCCGTTAGCCAGTTTCCCGCGTCAACCACCAGATAGCGAATCGTCCAGTGCTTGTCATCGAAGTAGAATTCTTCGAATTTTCCTATTTCCCCATCCGAGGCGCCCATTTTGTAATTCAATAGTGTTTTGGCTTTGTGTAGCATAGTAGTTCCTTCCTCCTTTTTATGTAATTAACCGTGATTTCTCATTTTAATTCGTGACTAAACGATTATCAGCCTTCATTGCCAGACGGTCGGGTCTTCAATTGTTGCGGCATTTTCCTTTATAGACACGATTCCATCTTGCGCACTTCTCTTTTGTTACACAACCCTCTCCAGCGCAAGAAAATCTTAGCCCATCAACGTTGGAAAGACTGCTGGGAAATTTGCTCTTTTCGTCGGTGTACAACTTAACTTCTGTTGTCATGATATTTGTCTCCTAATTTACTGTTGAATAATACTAGCAGAGTGAATATATAGAAGTAATATAAATGAGACACGAAATGTTAAATAGCTATCGTATCCTGATGAAGGAGCAGATTCCGGATTAAGTGCTGGATTGGATTTGTTACTGCCATTGGTGACCACAAAGCCGTCACCAATGGCAGTAAGGAAAAATGTCATCTTTTGAGTCGGGTTTCTATCACCAGCGATCAGCGTGGGTTGAGAGTAACCACCGCTGATCTGGTAATGGTACCAGCGGAGTTGGTAGCAGTGAGGGTATAAGTAGTGGATGTAGCCGGTGATACTACCTTGGTCCCCGAAGCAAGAACCACGCCTATACCCTGGTCTATACTCACCGATGTAGCTCCAGTCACATTCCACTGCAGATTTGACGGGTCTCCTGGATTAATCGCCGACGGATTACTGCTAAAGATCACCGAAGGCGTCGCCGGCGTTGCTTGACTATGATCACCACAACCCGAGATGAGAATCAGTAGTAGTGCCACTGATAGAGAAAGCATAATAAACTTTTTCAATGTACGTACCTCCAAAAATATATTGCTATTGAGTGTTGCCTGTAATTGGGACGTGTCAATCACTAATAGCAATTACAATAATCCTCTCATGAGAGATATTGATTAGTAATATAATAAGGAG
>CAIMUM010000213.1 GCA_903844685.1 uncultured Dehalococcoidia bacterium | reverse complement strand
CTGGTAGCTACAAAATAGCAGCAGGCCGTTTTACATGCGCTTTACCATCAGCAAAATCCAGGATATGAAGCGGGCAGGTGATAAAATCACCCTGCTCACAGCTTACGATTATTCCACCGCTAAGATCGTCGACGAGGCAGGTGTGCCGCTCATCCTGGTCGGGGACACGCTGGGAATGGTGATGCTGGGTTATGAGACGACCGTCCCCGTGACCATGGAGGAGATGCTTCACCATGCCAAGGCCGTAGTACGCGGCACAAAGCAATCGCTGATTATCGGTGATATGCCTTTTATGACTTACCAGGTCAGCGCGGCCGATGCAATGCGAAATGCCGCCAGGTTTATGCAGGAAGCCGGCTGCCAGGCAGTAAAACTTGAAGGCGGGGTAACGGTGGCCGACACTGTGAAACGCATCGTGGATTGCGGCATACCGGTCATGGGGCATATCGGGTTGACCCCGCAGTCCATTCATCAGCTCAGCGGGCACAGGGTGCAGGGCAAAACAGCGGATTCGGCCAGGCGGTTGCTTAACGATGCTCTCGCGCTGGAACAGGCCGGCGCATTTGCAGTGGTGCTGGAACTTGTCCCCACCCCCCTGGCCAGGATAATCACCGCCAGGTTAAAGATACCCACCATCGGTATAGGCGCAGGCCCATACTGCGACGGCCAGGTACAGGTGATACACGATATGCTGGGATTGTTTACGGACTTCGTGCCCAAACACACCAAACAGTATGCAAAATTGGCTGATGTCATCAAATCTGCCGTTGGTGATTATATTACTGAAACCAAATCCGGCGTTTTCCCCTCATCGGAACACGGCTCCACCATGGATGAGGGCCTGCTGAAAGACCTCTGAGAAAAACTTCATGCAGATAGCCCGCTCCATTCCCGAGATGAAAGCACTGCGCAGCAAATGCGTGGAATCTGTAGGTTTTGTACCTACCATGGGATACCTGCACGAAGGGCACATCGAACTGGTACGGGTAGCCAGGCGGGATAACCCGGTTGCAGTGGTGAGCATATTTGTTAACCCGACACAGTTTGCCCCCAACGAGGATTATAAAGCCTACCCGCGCGACCTTGACCGTGACCTCTCAGTGCTGGACAAGGTGAAAACAGGCATCGTCTTTATACCAGACAGCGATGAAATGTACGCCGGCGGGTATAACACGTGGGTGGACGTACAGGGGATAACAGGCAAGCTGGAAGGCAAATCCAGGCCCACGCATTTCCGCGGGGTAACCACCATCTGTAACAAGCTGTTTAATATCGTGCAGCCCGATAAGGCCTATTTCGGCCAGAAAGATGCCCAGCAGGCCCTGGTAATACAGAAAATGGTCGCCGATCTGAATATGAACCTGGAAGTAATAGTCTGCCCTACCATACGGGAGAAAGACGGGCTGGCCATGAGCAGCCGCAATACCTACCTCACCGATAGCGAACGCCTTTCCGCACCTGTCCTTTACAGATCGCTCTGCATGGCCAGGGACATGTTCGCAAAGGGCGAGCGTGACGCCGGGATTATCAGGAAGGCTATGGCCGACCTTATTTCGCAGGAGCCGGCGGCCAAAATAGATTATGTCAGCATCGCCGATATGCAAACCCTCGACGAGGTAGACACGATCAAAAGCAAGGCGCTGGTATCGCTGGCAGTCAGGCTGGGAAAACCCAGGCTGATCGATAATATCGTCCTGGGTTGATGCCTAATCCCGGATAAACAGGACCATCCCGATAACAGCCATACCGGCCGTTATTGCGCCGAAGTAAAAGGGGGCGGCGGGATTCACCGACTGCCACAGCCACCCGGCTACCAGGCTGGCAGGCAACAGGGTTATACCCACCACCCCATGGTACATACCGAAAGCTGTACCACGTTTATCTTCAGGGACAAGGTCGCAGACCAGCGCCCTTGCCACACCCTCCGCTAACCCGTAGTAAAGGCCGTAAAGCCCCCACAGCAACCACACCGTCCATGGCTGATCCAGGACGGCGAACCCCAGGTAAACAAGAGCGTATATACTCCAACCGAGCAAAATAACTTTGCGGCGGCCGATCTTATCGGACAGGATACCGGAAGGGACGGAGAAAAGGGCGTAAACCGCGTTAAACAGTACCAGCATTAATATAATATAAAATACGTTGTTGCCAAGGTTTTGCGCCCTGAGGATGAGGAAGGCGTCACTTGAATTACCCAGCGTGAAAAGAAAAACGATGCACAGGAAAATTTTGAATCTCTTGCCCAGAGCGGTTTCGGCTGCAGATAGGGCTGTATTCTCACCGGTTTTACAGGAAGGGGAAACCGGGCAGGCCTGCTGTTTGGGCGGCTCTTTGATAAACACAAAGAAGAACAGGGCAATAAATGCCGGTATAATCCCGAGGATAATCAACCAGCGGTATGTATCGATCTGCAGGTTTACGACTTCCCTCTGCAGAAAAAATACGACGGCGGCCGCTGCCAGTAAACCCAGAAACGCCCCGGAGGTGTCCATGGCCCGGTGAAAACCATAAGCTTTGCCCCGGTCACCTTCACTGCTGGAATCAGCTACCAGGGCGTCACGGGGGGCTGTGCGTATACCTTTGCCGAACCTGTCGGCGAAGCGGATGCCCATGATCGGCCCCCATGTATTGGCTATCAACATGAAGGGTTTCGCCAGTGTTGAAAGCGCATAACCGATAAATGACAGGCATTTCCTATTGCCCAGTTTGTCGCTTAACCATCCGCTCAATACCTTCAATACGGAGGCCGTGCTTTCCGCGACGCCTTCAATTAAACCGATGATTACGGTCCCGGTCTGCAGCACATTAGCCAGAAAAAGCGGCAGCAGCGTAAATATCAATTCGCTGCTGACATCGGTGAGGAAACTCACGAGGCCCAGATAAAAGATATTGGGATTCAGTCCGAATACCGGTTTCCTGTTGCCTTCAAGCATCTATTGTTATCCTCCCGCTATAAGTATAGTCGAGGTTGATTTTGAAGCCAGTTTCTGGTAGATTATTTAACTGGTTTGGCCATATTCTACTATTTTGCATGTATGTCCACAATGAATTACTATCGACCGGCGCGTAGCCTGATATTTTCGGAGGTTATTAGGTCATGGCAAAATTTAATCTGACTATCGACGGAAAATCCATAAGCGCTGACAGCGAAAATTCAGTACTTGAAGCGGCCAATAAGGCCGGAATCTATATCCCTCAGTTATGTTCCCATCCCGATCTTAAACCCTCGGGTGAATGCGGCCTCTGCGCGGTGGAAATAGAGGGGAATGCTGAACCGGCGCAGGCCTGCAATACGAAGATTTTAGAAAATATGACCGTCCATACGGATACCGGTGCCATCAGGCAAAAACAGAGGCAGGTTGTAGAGAAGATATTAGCCCAGCATCCCAATGCCTGCCTGACCTGCTGGCGCAGGGAGCGCTGCAAACCGTTTGACGTCTGCCTGCGCAACGTGGAAGTGACCGAGAGATGCGT
>CAIMUM010000212.1 GCA_903844685.1 uncultured Dehalococcoidia bacterium | reverse complement strand
GAGACAAAGGTTTCAAAGATGCTGCGGACATGGCGGAGTTGACTGCGGCAAAGCTGGGCATAAGGACTTCAAAGGTTATCGTGGCCAGCACGGGCGTGATCGGCGCCAGCCTGCCCATGGAAAGGATCAAGGCGGGCATCGAAAAGGCAGAGCTGTTCAGGGACGGCGGCCACCGGCTGGCGCGGGCCATCATGACTACGGATACTCGGCCGAAGGAGATAGCGGTAAGGGCCGTGGACAGCACCGGGCATTACACCATCGGCGGCATTGCCAAGGGCGCGGGCATGATACATCCCAATATGGCTACGCTGCTCGGCTTCCTGGCTACGGATGCTAAGGTAGAAGCTGGCTTTCTACACAAAACACTACAGATAGCTGTGGAAAATAGCTTCAATATGATAACCATCGACGGCGATACCAGCACCAATGACATGGTGTCTATCATGGCCAACGGCGCGGCCAACAACGAGCTCATCACAGAGAAAAACGGCAGGGTATTCCAGCAGGCCCTGGATACGGTCTGCCGCTTTTTAGCCTGCAGCATCGCGGCTGACGGTGAGGGCGCCACCAAGCTGATAGAGGTCAGCGTCGAGGGAGCGAAAAATATCGCTGAAGCGAGAAAGATAGCGCGCACTATCGCAGGGTCTGCGCTGGTGAAATCGGCCATCCACGGTAACGATCCCAACTGGGGGCGCATCGTGGCCGCCCTGGGGCGCAGTGGGACGGCCATGGATGAAAAGAAACTTGATGTACTTCTCCAGGGCGAAATGGTTATGCAGGCGGGATGCCCGCTGCCTTTTGAAAAGGACAAGCTCAGCCGCAGGTTGAAAACAGATAAGGTCACAATCAGTGTTCGTCTGAACATCGGCAACGGCAAAGCCAGCGCCTGGGGATGCGACCTCTCTCAAGAGTATGTTACTATAAATAGCGATTACACAACGTAGCCATCCCGGGAATCGATATGCTTGGATCTAAAATTATCGTAGTGAAAATCGGCGGCAGTACCCTCGGCCAGCATGATACCACGCTCGAGGACCTGGTTGCGCTGCAGAAAAAAAAGGTGCCCGTGGTGGTTGTGCATGGTGGGGGCAACGCTGTTACCGACTGGCTGGGCAAGCTGCATATCTCCACCAGCTTCGTGCACGGCCTGCGGGTGACAGATGAAGACACTTTGAAAGTAGTCACTGCCGTGCTGGCCGGCCTGATAAATAAGGAACTTGTATCGGAGATATGCCGTCTGGGTGGTAGGGCGGTTGGTATAAGTGGGGTGGATGGCGCCATGGTGATGGGCAAGAACAACAACCGCGAGCTGGGATTGACAGCCGAAGAGGTGACGGTAAATGACCGACTGCTCAGGATGCTGCTCAACAGTGGCTACATGCCCGTTATCGCACCGGTCTGCATGAACACAGCTTTGAAGGGAAACGAGGGCACTAATTTGTTGAACGTAAATGGCGATACTATCGCGGCACAGATAGCCGCTGCTTTGAAGGCGCGCAAACTTATCTTCCTGACTGATGTGCCGGGGATTTATGATGAGTCCAAGCAAGTGGTAGCCCACATCGATACCAGCAAGGCGCGTAACATGATAGAAAGCGGCACGGCCTCGGGCGGCATGATAGCCAAGCTGGAGGCCAGCATGATCGCTGCCCAGAAGGTGTCGCTGACACGCATCATCGACGGGAGGGTAAGCCACGCCCTGTTCGATGAAATAGAAGGTAAAGGAAAAGGAACAACCATTGTCAATTAAGCATACTGACTGGCAGGAACTGGAGAAAAAGGTCTTTATGCCAGTGTTTAAACGCAATCCGCTGACGCTTGTGCGCGGGAAGGGGATGAAAGTCTGGGACGATACCGGTAAAGAGTACCTGGACTTCGTGGGCGGACTGGCTGTGACAAGCCTGGGGCATTGCCATCCGGTGCTGGTTAACGCCGTTACCAAACAGGCCGCTACGCTTATACAAACATCCAACCTTTATTACACGGTACCACAGCTACAGTTGGCGGGACTGCTGGTCAAAACGAGCTGCCTCGACCGCGTTTTCATCGGCAACAGCGGTGCGGAGGCTGTCGAGGGAGCGATGAAGCTGGCGCGCCGCTATGGCAAGATCAAGCTCGACGGCGCCTACGAGATAATCACCACCCACGAGTCGTTCCACGGACGAACGCTGGCTACCACGGCGGCCACGGGGCAAAATAAATTTCAGGAGCCCTATACACCGCTGCCAACGGGGTTTGTCAATGTTCCATACAACGATATTGAAGCTATCAAGCGGGCCACCACCAAACTGACCTGTGCGGTGATGCTGGAGCCCATCCAGGGCGAGGGTGGCGTAAACGTGCCGGACGACGATTACCTGGGTAAGGTCAGGTCATGGTGCGATGAGAAAGGCCTGCTGCTGATATTAGACGAGATACAGACGGGCATCGGCCGCACCGGCAGCCTGTACGCTTACCAGCAATATGGCATCGAACCTGACGTCATGACCATAGCCAAGGGCCTGGGTGGCGGTGTCCCCATAGGCGCCTTCTTAGCCAAGGAAGCGGCCTGCGTTTTCAAGCCGGGGGAGCACGGTTCAACATTCGGCGGTAACCCGCTGGTCTGCGCCGCCGGGTATGCTGTATTGAGCTATATTATCGACAATCACATTCCCGAACATGTTCAAAAGGTCGGCTCGTATTTATATAATGGCCTGCAAGACCTGGCAGGTAAATATGCTGCCATCACCGGTGTGCGGGGCAAAGGATTGCTGCTGGCAGTAGGTTTGAAGGTCGAGATTGCCGGAGACCTGGTGCTGGGATGCATGGACAGGGGACTGCTGGTAAATAACGTCAAACCGGACGCGCTGCGCCTGATTCCGCCATTAGTGGTAACCGAGAAGGACATCCGCAAAGCCCTGGATATACTCGATAAGGTATTTAAAGAGAGGCAATAAAATGGCAAGAAAAGGTAAACAAAAGGTAGTACTGGCCTACAGCGGCGGACTGGATACTTCGGTTGCCATCAAGTGGCTGGCCGACAACTATAAGATGGACGTTATCACGCTTTGCGTCAATATCGGCGGCGTCAAAGACGTGGAAGGCATCAGGCAGAAGGCTTTGAAGCTGGGCGCGCTTAAATCCTTTGCTGTGGACTCCAGGGACGAATTCATCGATGACTATGTTTTCAAGGCCATCAAGGCCGACGCGCTTTACGAGGGGCAATATCCACTGGCGACGGCGCTGGGACGGCCCCTGATGGCCAAGTTGCTGGTTGACCTGGCGCACATGGAGGGCGCCTCGGCGGTGGCGCATGGTTCGACGGGCAAAGGCAACGACCAGGTTAGGTTCGACGTTAGTGTGCTGGCCCTCGGTCCCGAGCTTAAAATCATCGCGCCGGCCCGTGAGTGGGGCATGACCCGCGATGAGACCATTGAATATGCCCACAAGTATAAGATACCGGTGCCGGTCAAGGCATCCAGGCCTTATTCCATCGATGAAAACCCCTGGGGCAGGAGCATCGAATGCGGTATCCTCGAGGATCCCTGGAGAGAGCCGCCGGAGGATATATATGAATGGACCAAGTCGCCTTCCGAGGCCCCGGACAGGCCGGAGTATGTGGAGATAGGCTTTGAAGCAGGCGTACCGGTCAGCCTGAACGGCAAGGTAATGGAAGGGCTGGCCCTGATTGAGAAGCTGAACGTGATGGCCGGACGCAACGGTATAGGCAGGATCGACCACCTGGAAAGCAGGCTGGTGGGCATTAAATCGCGGGAGAACTACGAGGCGCCGGCTGCGACCGTGATACTCAAGTCCCACCTGGCCCTGGAAGCGATGACCATGTCGCGGCACCAGTTAAGGTTCAAGGAGAGGGTCGCCCAGGAATACTCGGACATTATCTACAACGGGCTGTGGTTTTCGGCCCACAGGGAGGACCTCGACGGGTATATCGACAGCTCACAGCGGTACGTGACCGGCACAGTCAGGGTGAAGATGCACAAGGGCAACTGCGTTATCGTGGGGCGCAAATCGCCTCATTCCCTGTACAACTTCCAGTTGGCCACATACGATCGGGGAGACCTCTTCGACCAGAGCGATTCGGCGGGCTTTATCCGCATCTGGGCCCTGCCGTTGAAGATTCAGGCCCAGGCGCAATTGATAACTTTCAAGCCGGCCAAAGGCGGCAAGAAAGGCCGGAGTAAATAATTATGCCGCAGGGTGAGTCAGGATGGGAGTAAAAAAAGAGGCAAGGTTAAGAGGCAGGTTCAAAGAAGATATAGACGCCGCCGTCCAGCGTTTCGTGGCTTCGGTGCCCTTCGACTGGCGGCTGTACAGGCACGATATCGAGGGCAGCGCCGTGCATGCCGAGATGCTGGCCAAGCAGAAAATCATCTCCCGCAAAGAGTTTGAAAAGATCAAAGCCGGCCTGCAGGATATCCTTGCGGAGATAGACAGCGGAAAGTTCAAGTTCAAGCTGGAACTCGAGGATGTCCACATGAATATCGAGAGCCGGCTTTTTGAGCTGATCGGCGATACCGCGGGCAAACTGCATACAGCCAGGTCGCGCAATGACCAGGTAGCTTTGGATATGAGATTATTTGCCAGGGAGGCTACCGTGAGGGTCATCCAGACTTTGCAGGCGTTGAATACCCGGTTGGTGGAGATGGCTGCGAAGAACATTAAAGTGGTGATGCCCGGCTATACCCATATGCAGCAGGCGCAGCCGGTGCTGTTCTCCCATTACTTAATGGCCTATTTCGAGATGTTCAGCAGGGATATAGCGAGGTTTGAAAGCTGCCGCGAGCGGATTAACGTACTGCCGCTGGGAAGCGGTGCGCTGGCTGGCCTGCCATATCCGGTGGACCGGGAGTTCGTGGCAAAAAGGCTGGGGTTTGGCTCTGTCAGCGCCAACAGCATGGATGCCGTCTCCGACCGCGATTTCGTATTGGAGTTTGAATCCTCCGCCGCCATCGCCATGATGCATTTATCCAGGATGGCGGAAGACGTTATTACCTGGTCTACCATGGAGTTCGCTTTCGTGGAGGTCGGCGATGCCTATGCCACCAGCAGCAGCATAATGCCCCAGAAGAAAAACCCGGATACGGCTGAGCTTGTCAGGGCCAAGACCGGCCGCGTGTACGGGCACCTGCTGGGCATGCTGACCGTTATGAAAGGTTTGCCGCAGGCGTATAACCGTGACCTGCAGGAGGATAAAGAAGGGTTCTTCGATACCTTTGACACGCTTGTTTACTGCATAGAGATAATGGCCGGGCTGATGGCGTCGCTTAAGATTAACGCAGCGCGCATGAAGTATTCGATGCTGAGCTATATCCTGGCGACCGACGTGGCCGATTACCTGGTGAATAAAGGGTTGTCGTTCCGTGAGGCGCACGCTGTGGTCAGCCGGTTGGTTTCCTATGCAATCGATAACAATAAAGAGTTAAATGAACTGGAGATAAAAGAGTACAAAGAGTTCTCCGAGCGTTTCGAAAGTGATGTGCGCAATATAACGCTGCAAAAATCTGTTGAAGCAAGGACTTCGCAGGGTGGGACTGCCACCGCCGAAGTGAAGAAGAGCATTGAAAAGGCAAGGGAAATCACCGGGGGCTATTAAACCGGATAGTATTAAGATCGCCCCCTCGATCTTAGCCGCGGATTTCAGCTGTCTCGGCCGGCAGGTCAGGGAGGCGGTCAAAGCGGGCGCCGATTACATTCACGTGGATGTGATGGACGGCCATTTCGTGCCCAATATATCCATTGGTCTTCCTGTAGTTGTTTCCCTGCGTAAAATCACCGGCATCCCTCTTGATGTTCACCTGATGATTGAAAAGCCGGAGCTTTACATCGATGACTTTGCCAGGGCCGGCGCCGACATCATTACCGTACATGTCGAGGCCTGCAAGCATCTCGACGCGACTGTGAATTCCATTAAGAAACTCGGGGTGAAAGCCGGTGTTTGCCTTAATCCGGCAACCCCCCTGTCCGCCATAGACGAGATACTGCCACTGGTTGACCTGGTGCTGGTGATGACCGTCAATCCCGGTTTTGGCGGCCAGGCCTTTATCGCCGGCATGGTGGATAAAATAGCAAGGCTAAGGCAAATTCTTTATAACAGAAAATCCCGGGCCGAGCTTGAGGTAGACGGAGGGATAACCCCGCTAACAGCCCCGCTTGCGGTGGAGGCAGGTGCCGATGTGCTGGTTGCTGGCTCTGCAATTTTTAATTCCCGCCAGGGTATCAGCGCGGCATTGAAAGCATTGAGGGATTCGCTATGCTAACGGGGAGTCTTGCTGCGGGTACGGATGCATCTGGTGCAAAGGTTCAGGCGGACGGCGGTACCGTTGATAGTGAACGTAGTGGGCTGGATGTTCGGAAGCCATGTGCGCCTGGTGTGCTGCTTGGAGTGGCTGATCCGGTTGCCGAACCGCAGCGATTTTCCGCATATATCACATTTGATAGCCAATTTAAAACCTCTTCGATAGATACTTTTCTTATTAAGAGCAAGAATGATATATAATACCATGCCCGTTAAAAAGTTGAAAGGAGCACGATGACACAAGCACGTTCCTGGAATGGTACAGACTTAAGGGATATGTTCGCAGCCGGCAGTAACTGGCTTGAGAAAAGCGTTGCCGAAGTGAATGCCATCAACGTTTTCCCGGTGCCGGATGGTGACACAGGGACCAACATGCTGATGACCATGAGGTCTGTGATTGAGGAAGCGGACAGGTCGCCCGACACAACGGTGGCTGTGATGGCCAAGACCATGGCGCACGGTGCGCTGCTGGGCGCACGGGGGAATTCGGGGGTAATCCTTTCGCAGATATTCCGCGGCCTGGCCAAAGGGTTTGACGGGAAAAATGATTTTAACGGGGCAGACTGGGCTAAAGCCATGGAACAGGCGGCCAAAACCGCGCGTGAAGGCATGTCGAACCCGGTCGAAGGTACCATACTGACGGTAATTAAAGACGCGGCAACCGTAGCCCAGAAGTGCGCCGATAAAAATCCGCAGGATTTAATCGCCATAATCGAAGAGGCGGTCCAGGAGGCCAAGGAGTCGGTGGCCAGGACACCGGATTTATTGCCTGCCTTGATGGAGGCGGGTGTGGTAGATGCCGGTGGGGAAGGCCTCCATATATTATTAGAAGGCGCGTTGAGGTTTCTTAAGGGTGAACTGGAAGACCTTCAATTGAAAAGACACCAGATGGTCACTGCGAATATATCCTCTGCCAAAAGTATCCACCTGGTTTCCTCCGATGAGGAAGAAGCCTACGGTTATTGCACCAACTTCCTCATCGAAGGCGACAGCCTGGATCCCGAGAAGATTAAACGTAAACTTGAGGGCAGGGGGCTGTCATTAGTTGTGGCCGGGGATGAAATAGCGGTGCGAGTGCATATCCATTCCTATGATCCGGGCAGCATACTCGCTTATGCCACATCGCTGGGTAGCCTTCACCAGATACAGATCCAGAATATGGATGACCAGCATGCGGGGTTCAAGGAAATGCGCAGGCAAAAGGATCTGCCTACGGATATAGCTGTGATAGCCGTAGCTTTCGGTGAAGGTATGATCAAGGTTTACGAAAGCCTGGGAGCTGTAGTGGTCAAAGGTGGTCAAACCATGAATCCCAGCGTCAAAGAAATACTGGCATGCGTGGAGGCAGTGGATTCACAGCGGGTGCTTTTGCTGCCCAATAACAAGAACATTATCCTGACCGCTTCGCAGATCAAGGAGCTTACCAGGAAAGAGGTAGAGGTAATTCCCAGCAGGACGCTGCCGCAGGGCATCACCGCACTGTTAAATTTTAATTTTGAAAATACTATGGCTGAAAATGTCCAATCCATGAGCGAGGCTGTTAAATCCGTGAAAACCGTGGAGGTAACCACTGCCGCGCGCTCTACCCAGATTCACGGGTTGAAGATCAAGCAGGGTCAGGCCATCGGCATAATCGATGATGCAGACCTGGTCGCTGCCGGTGATGATATTCCCACCGTGCTGCTGGAGAGCCTGATTGCAGGCGGTATAGATGCTGTTGAACTTGTTACCATCTATTACGGCGCGGATTTAAAGACCGAGCAGGCCGAGGCGGTGGTGAAAGGGTTGAGGGACAAGTATCCCGGCAAACAGTTCGAGTTAGTCAGCGGGGGACAGCCTCATTATTTTTACATAGTATCGCTGGAATAAAATAAGGGGAGGTAATCACTATGGTAAAAATCGTTACCGACAGCACGTGCGATATCCCGGAAGACCTTATCAAGAAATTCGGCATTACCACGGTCCCCATCATAATCGTTTTCGGTACAGAGACCTACAGGGAGAGGATCGACATAACCCCTGAGCAATTTTATAAAAGGCTGGTCGAATCCAAGGTCCATCCTACCACCGCTATGCAGACCCCGGCGGCATTTGCCGAGGTGTTCACCAGGTTGGCAAAAGAAACCGACGAGATACTGGCCGTCATTTTCTCCAGCAAAATCAGTGCAACTTATGATAGCGCGGTGCAGGCCAAGGCCATGGTCGGCGATATCGCCAAAATAGAAGTAGTTGATTCCCTGCAGTCCTGCGGCGGATTGGGATTGCCGGTCATCAAGGCAGCCGAGGCGGCGGCAGCCGGAGCCAAACTTGCTGAACTGGCTGAAGCAACCAAAAACTGGTGCTCCCGGTCGCATATATATATGGTATTTGACACACTGGAATACCTGCGCAAGGGTGGCAGGGTCGGGCGGGCGCAGGCCCTGCTGGGCG
>CAIMUM010000211.1 GCA_903844685.1 uncultured Dehalococcoidia bacterium | reverse complement strand
TGCTGCTTTCCCGTCAGTTACAGGCCAAATTCATTGAAAAATACGGCCTCTGCCGCTGCCATGATCTCCAGGTCAAGTTCTACGGTAAATTTTTCAACCTGCTCGATCCGGCCGAGATGGAAGGCGCCGTAAAGGCAGGAGTTATGGAAACATGTTCAACCCTGGCAGGAGAAGTGGCGCGGATGACCTTAGCTATGATATTTTAACAACAGGACAAAGACGCAGCTAAAGCGTAATTAAAAATAGCCTATCAAAGGTTTAATAAATCAGCTTCTGTGGGGCTGGAGGGATTCGCTTTAGGTAAGCGGTTTGCAAATAATTTTCCCAGGACAAAAATTATGCCGTCACCGGTTTTTTCCAATCCTGTTATCAGGTGGCTGCCGGCTTTATCGATGGCCGATACTACGGCGTTGCTCTTATGTCTATCGGTAGGCGCTAATTCCGGCATATCTGCCGGTTCAACCGTAGCAACACCGGGGTTATCGCGGCCGGCCTGCCGGGCATCTTCTCTACGGGAATCACGGCTGTCCAGTTCGGCTATCGCCATCTCGCAAAGGGAGGAAAGTTCACTGCCCAGGCCGGGATGCCGTGCTTCCACGCCGGATATATCTGATTTTAGCCGGTTAAGCGCACTGAGCAGATGTTCCGGCCTTAGAGAATTCAAATCCGGCCGGCCCGTGGGTGTCTTTGCAGCGGAAATTGGTGGTTGCTCCGTCATTAACCTTATATTAAAACGTGCTCAGGCGATTTTCAAGGTTATGCCGACCGGGCAATGGTCGGAACCCCGGACATTCTTCAAAATAAAGGCGCCGCTGAGAGAATTAAGCAGGCCGGGTGAAACAAAGAAATAATCCAGGCGCCAGCCGATATCCTTTTCCCTCGCCTTAAAGCGGTAGCTCCACCATGTGTAGTTGCCGGGTTCCCGGTTAAAGTGCCGGAAAGTGTCGATATATCCGTGGTAGACCAGCTTGTCCATCCATGCCCGCTCCTCCGGTAAAAAACCGGATGTTTCCCTGTTCTCCTTGGGCCGCGCCAGGTCGGTCTCCCGGTGGGCAACGTTGAAGTCACCGCAGACAACTATATTTTCGCCGCGTTCCCGGCACCCGTCTATGTGAGCAAGAAAGGAGTCGTAGAAAGCCAGCTTGAAGGGCAGCCTTTCGGCCATTTTCCCGGCGTTGGCGGCGCCCTCCTTGCGGGCGGTGGCTACCTCCCGTTGAGAATAGGCCTTGGGGAAATAGACGTTGAAAAGCTTGAAGCCCGGGTACCGGGTCATCAGTACCCTGCCCTCGGCATCGAAGCGTTCTATATTCAATCCGGTCGCTTCTTGAAGCGGTTTGTCGCGGCTGAAGGTGGCCACCCCGCTGTACCCTTTCCGGTCGGCGAAGTTCCAGGTTGTGTGATAGCCCAGCGGCGCTTCAAGGGCAGGCGGGAGCTGGCTCTGTTGCAGCTTTGTTTCCTGAAGGCAGATGATATCGGGGGATTCCCTTTTCAGCCAGTCGAGGAAGCTCAAAGGCGGGTAACCGGCCGGCGCTAGGTTAGCCTTATCCAGCATATTACGCAGGCTGACCACGTTCCAGGAGATAAGTCTGATTTCCTCAGTCATTTTTGTTATTTCGTGTTATAGACGGCCCATTTACTCGTCATTGCGAGGCATGGAAGGCCGCGGCAATCTTTCGGCCTTGCGCGCTTATATAGATTGCTTCGCTTCGCTCGCAATGACGACGGCTAAGGTTGTTGTCCGTCTCCTTCATCCGACCATTCCTGCATCATCTTCTTAACGCGTACGGCGAGGTTGGGATTGGAGCGCAACCGCTCGATAAAAACCGGGCAACCTTCCAGCATAGAATTCTCGGCGGCCGATGCCAGGCCGGAGAGCAACTGGCTGATGCCCAAATCCTCCATACCCGGAGGACTGGTAAAAGTGACGTTGGATCCGAGCTGTTTTTTGAGGTCAAGTTCAGTTACGCGGACCGGCAGCACACAGTTTTTATACCACGGGCAGGTCTTGCACTGTAACAACGATTGGGCTTCATCAAGTATATCAGCCATGTATACTCCCGCTGGCCTTCCGTCTATTTTAATCCTTCACGGCCGCTGCCGCAGAAAAAGCTGCATTTGGGACAATAACGGGAATCCTTGGAGATGTTATTGCCGCAGTTCGGGCAGGTAGGCTGTAGGGGCAGCCCGCAGTTGCCGCAAAACCTGTCATAGGGTACCCTCTGCCAGTTGCAGTTTGGACACCAGGCATTGATTGCGCCGAGCACGCCGAGTTGTGAACCGCAGTACTTACACTGGTTGGTTTCCGCGGTATTTTCTTTCAGGCAAACAGGACAGATGAAATTTTTTTGCATAGCATAATTAACAACCGCTGAATATTGTATGTCTGTTTATATGCACAGGCAATTTAATCTGTTTCAAGTGTCAGAATATTAATTATCAGAACTATCAGGAGACGTATACTGTGGTGTGGATGATGCTGCAACCGAAGTATCGAATTGCATATCGGGGCCTTTAGCCTGATTACCATACTTGTCAACGGAGATAACCCTGTAGACATAAGATGACCTGGGCAACAGGTTTGTCAGCCCGACCGTGTGCACAAATACACCCGAATTAGTTCCTGTCGTAGGGTCATTTTGAATAGGTGTCGTAGTGTTGGCATAGGGCCATATGCCGTATTCAACCTGGGAACTCGATTGCTCGTCAGTGACCCAGGAGATAATGGCGCCGGAATTAGCGCCCTCCGTGACCTTGACAAGGGAGATTTGAGGGGGGATTTTCTCGGTCACGGCGGTTGCTTTGGGTGGGGGTCCGGTTTTAATCCACCCGAACTGGAAAGCCAGTACGAAAAAAATGGCCATACCGACTATAAGCACAACAAGTGAAGACAGCAGAATGGGATTTGTGGTGCGGACGAAATGACCTATCTGCTCACTTAACCTTTCCATTGCTCCTGCTTGTGAGGCTCCTCCGCCGTAGCCCGGCTGATGCAGGTAATCGTGATACTGGGTGTAACCGTCCGGGTACTGCTGGTACGGTGGGTAGGGAGATTGCCCCTGGTAATCCTGGCCCGGGTTATTATATGGCTGCTGGTATTGGTAGGCAGCGGGATCCTGGTAACCGGCCGGCGGATAGCCCGGAGGCTGCTGAAGTGATTGCCCGGGATACTGGGTTTGTGCCGGTGAAGCGCCTCCCTGTGAAAGGAGCCCCCTGCAGGCCTGGCAATACTGGCTGTCGTAATCATTGCCGGCCTGGCAGGCCGGGCAATAGACCAGCAGTGAGACACCGCAGTAAGCGCAAGCCCACTGGCCGCGCGAATTCTGCGCCCCGCACTTCGGACATGGGATTGTCGGTTGATACATTAATTCATGCCTGTGAAAAGGCTGGTGAAACTATTCTGATGGCGTTGTGAAGAAGTTTGTGTCTGACGTAGCGTCGGCGCTGCCGTTGGTATGCGATAGTACGCGGTACTGGTAGTCAGTACTGCCCGTGAGTCCCGTGATTTTGACCCCGTGAGTCACTGTACCGATGCTGGCGCCACTCACTGGGTCATCCGCTACTTCGGTCTTGTTTCCGAATGACCCCTTGGGCCCCCATTCAACCTGAGAACTGGACGGCTTATCAGTTTGCCAGAGGATGCCCGCTTCCTTGATCGCCTTGGAGCTGACTTCGACGCTGCTGATGACCGGCGGTACGGTGTCTTTAGCGGCTCCCTGGCTGGTCTTGGTAGTGTTGTCGCTGCCGAATTTGAGTATGCTCTTTAAATATCCCTGGGTATAAGCCCAGTAGCCAAAACCTGCTAAACCGGCGATTAACAGCACTAAAAGGAATATCAGCATTCCTTTGCCGCCTCCCTGCTGGGGAGGTTGGGTTCCGGGTGGGTAGCCGGCTCTGGGTGGCTGAGGCGGATACCCCGGCTGTTGTGGTGGGTAGCCGGGTGGTGGTGGTGGATATCCCGGCTGTGGCGGATAGCCGGGTTGAGCCGGAGGATAGCCGGGTTGTTGGGGAGGATAATAACCGCCTGGTTGAGGCGGATAACCTGGCTGCTGTGGTGGGTAGCCGGGTGGTGGCGGCGGATATCCAGGCTGTGGCGGATAGCCGGGTTGAGGTGGAGGATAGCCGGGCTGTTGGGGAGGATAATAACCGCCCGGTTGAGGAGGATAACCGGGCTGTTGCGGGGGATAGTAACCGGCCTGTTGTGGCGGCGCGGCGCCGAACGTCATACCGCACCGGGCGCAGAACGTGCTGCCCGGGTTAGACGGAGTACCGCAATTCGGGCAGGCCACCGGCAAAGGCGTACCGCAGGCATTGCAAAACCGCTGCCCCGGGGCATTATTTGTGCCGCATCTGGGACATTTAATCCATTGCTGCATTCTAATTCTCCATAACCGCCGATTTAATTTTTTTAATAGTTAACATGTTTCATCTGCCGTATGTTTATGTATTTTCTTGATTATATACAGCGATATTAAATAAATCAATTATTTTGAAATACAATAACGGTTTTCATTGTCTGCCGATCGTATAGCTCTTACGCGAAACCTCCTTGCCCTCAGAGTTATACAGCACGGCGGTATCAGGTATCTCATTGCTCCAGATATTGCCTAGTCCCCAGTTGAAAGAAAACCCTCCGGAAGAGCAGTGTACTTCGTCGGTGAAGACCAGTATGGTTTGGCCGGGGTACAGTATGCTGGGAACAGGTTTGCCCTGCTGGCCCAGGGCCGGTTTCATGGGCGTTTGATCAAGAGGTTCAACAGGATTACATGAGGCCCAGTCCATTTCACCGGCAGGCTGATTGGTGGGCTTTTCCGTGTTATTCGATGGTGACAGGCTATTTATCACCGACTGGGCAGGGTTTTTGACCACAGAATAGTTACTTTCTGGAACATATTCTTCCTCGCTGGTCGGGAGATTATATGGTAGGCAGGGGAAATTTGTGGGGAAGCGGAAAGTTGGGTAGCCCCTGGTAATATTGGTCAGGCTCCAATCATTAATATCCTGCGGCGTATCGCCACGGTTTTGAATAACTACAAACTCATCCCTCTCATAAAGCCCCGGGTCGCAGCAGCCGATCCTCGTGAGGGTACCGAGGTGATGGACCATGATGATCTCTACGCCCGGTACGGGCCGGGGCTGCGAGATATTTTCGCTATTGCTAATTACAATGTCGCTGGAACCCGCAACAGGCGGTTGGTTTGCCGCAGTTACAGGTGACTGTGATGAAACCGAAGGGGGCGGTGGAGTGTTTCCCGATGGAGGTGGAGTGGATCGCAGTGCAGGAATGCAAGCTATAGCCGGTATAACTAGGCATATTACCATTAGCAACAATGCAGTAAACTTTGCGGAAATGCAACGAATGTTTATCATATGTATAGTTGCATTATAGGCATAGCCGTAGTCTGCTGTCCAGAGTAGGCGGGTAACCGGGGTAATCGGCTGGTTGCCCCGTATAGCTTTAAAAGCCCGCCTTGATTTTAAGGCAGTGTAAAGAATAAAATATAACGTTAGCGGGCGGCTAGCTCAGCGGTTAGAGCACTTGCTTCACACGCAAGGGGTCACAGGTTCAAATCCTGTGCTGCCCAGGGCCGAAGTGGCGGAATGGCAGACGCGCTACGTTCAGGGCGTAGTATCCGTAACGGATGT
>CAIMUM010000210.1 GCA_903844685.1 uncultured Dehalococcoidia bacterium | reverse complement strand
TGGTGCTATCGTAGTGCCGTTGAACCCCCTCTACACGGAGTTTGAGCTTGAGCGCAGTCTCAACGATGTGACTGCCGAAGTGGTGGTAGTCTTGAACCTGTGGTACGGGATGGTCAAAAAGTTCCAGTCCCGTACCGGCGTGAAGAAGGTCATTCTCACAGAGTTTGATGATTACACTGCTCCCAACAAGGAAAAACCCGCTTCTGCCATTGAACATGGTGACCACTGGTGGCTGGATCTAATTCGCAAGTATGCCGGCGCCAAACCGCCAGATACTGAAGTTAAGCCGGAGGACACGGCTATGATTTTATTCAGCGGAGGCACGACCGGGACACCCAAGGGTGTTATGGAGAGTCACCATTCACTGGTAATTACAGGTCTGCAGGTGGCGGCCTGGTTCAATGCTGTATCCATAGGCTGGGACGAGATGTTCCTGGTACCGCTGCCGCTTTTCCATTCCTTCGGCATCTACGCCAGCTTCGGTATGGCCCTGGTACAGCACAATGTATCTGTGCTGATAGCTAATCCGCGCGATATCAAGGGCATGGTGGAGACCATTAAGAAGTATAAAATAACCAATACCGGCGCTGCGCCCAGCATGTTCATATCCTTGCTGGAGTATCCTGAGCTTAAGTTGGGCGACCTTAAATCGCTGCGTATGGCGACCTCAGGCGCCGCCCCGCTCATGCGTGAGACCAAGGAGGAATTAGAAAAACATATCAGTGGACGCGTAGCAGAGGGCTATGCGCTCACTGAGAGCGGCATGGCCATGCTGACCACGCCGGCTCTGGGAAAATGGAAGGAAGGTTCGATCGGGCTTCCCCTTCCAGATACCATAATCCGCATTATGGATATCGAGAGTGGCTTGCGGGAAGCTAAGCAGGGTGAACCGGGCGAGATAATTATCAAGGCGCCACAGTTAATGCAGGGATACTGGAACAGGCCCGAGGAGACTAAGGAAATACTGCGCGATGGCTGGCTATACACCGGCGACATCGGCTACATGGACGAGGACGGGTACGTGTTCCTTACCTCCCGTAAGAAGGACGTAATCAAGTGCGGCGGCTTCCAGGTCTGGCCGCGCGAGGTGGAGGAGATACTGATGAACCACCCCGCGGTTGCCGAGGTCTGCGTGGGCGGCATACCTGACCGCAGGCAGATGGAAGCTGTCAAGGCCTGGATTGTACTGAAGGAAGGACAAACCGTTAGCCCCGAGGAGCTGCAGAAATTCTGCCGGGAGAAGCTGACCGGTTATAAAGTCCCCAGGTTTATCGAATTCCGCAAGGATTTACCCAAAACGTTCGTGGGCAAGGTCCTGCGCAGGGTTTTGCAGGACGAGGAAAAAGCCCGGCAGGAAAAATAAGGCCGGATGTATTAATATAGTGTATTAAAAATATGTGAGGAGGCTGTCAAATGGCGGATTATCCATGGTACAAATCATATGATGAGGGGGTTCCCCATTCCCTGGAGCCCTACCCGAAAATCACATTACTGGATGTTATTGCCCAGACAACGCAAGAGATGCCCGAACATACTTTCATGTACTTCAAGGACAGGTATTTTTCCTACAGGGAGGCCAGCAGGCTTTTTGAAGTCCTGGCCGCGGCGCTGATTGCCAATGGGGTCAAACCGGGGGACCGCGTGGCCAGCATGCTGCTGAATACCCCGCAGCAGCTCATCGCTGCTTTCGGCACCATGAAAGCCGGCGGTATCTATGTGCCGCTTAATCCCCTGTACAACGAGGATGAACTCGTGCATACGCTGACTACGGTGGATGCCGAGGTCATCGTTGTCTGGGACCTGCTTTATGCCAGTGTAAAGAAGGTGCAGCCCCGCACCAAGCTGCGCATGGTTATCGCCACATCACTGGAAGATTACATGCTGACCGAGGCAAAGAAGCCTCATACAATGTCTCTGGAAAAGGGCGATGTGTGGATGGATGAAATGATGGAAAAGCATGCCAAGGACCCTGCGCCCGCGGTCAAGCGCGGTGTGGAGGATACTGCCCTGATTCTGTTCAGTGGCGGCACCACCGGGGCGCCCAAGGGTGCGATGCTGTCTTTCAGGAATATGCTGGCGGTTGGCCTGCAGAGCATCGAATGGAACAAACAGGGCATGATGTCACACAATGACTATACTATGGCGCTTATGCCCATGTTCCATGCCTACGGCTTTAACGGTGTTATCTGTAGCTCAATCGGCATGCGCAGCCCGCTGGCGATTGTGGCGAATCCGCGGGACCTTGATGACGTGATTTACACAATCAAGAAAGTCCGGCCAGCCTCGATGCCCAGCGTGCCGACGTTGTTCATAAGCCTGATGGAGCGTCCCGACGTGAAGGCGGGCAAGGTAGATTTCAGCTGTTTGAAATATTGTATCTCCGGTGCCATCCCGCTGATGGCTGAAACCAAGCAGAGGTGGGAGACCATGACCGGCGCGCCCATACTCGAGGCCTACGGCATGACAGAGTCCACTGTGGTGTTTACTATTGGCCCGATGAAAGGGCAATGGAAAGAAGGCGCCGTCGGCCTGCCCCTGCCCGATGTGATAATTAAGTTTGTCGATGCGGCGGACCCGGATAAAGATCTGCCTTACGGTGAGGAGGGCGAGGTGGTCGGCAAAGGCCCTCAGGTCATGCAGGGCTACTGGAACAACCCCAAGGGAACGGCCGAGATGTTAAAGGATGGCTGGCTCTATACCGGGGACATCGGCTACATGGATAAGGATGGCTACCTCTACCTGACATCGCGCAAGAAGGACCTGATCAAGCCCAGCGGCCACCAGGTCTGGCCCAAGGAGGTGGAGGAGGTCCTGTCCACACATCCCGCCGTAGTGGAGGCATGCGTGGCGGGGATACCGGACCAAAAACAGGTTGAGGCAGTTAAGGCCTGGGTAATCCTGCGCCCGGGCGAGAAGGTTACTGAAGTAGACCTGCAAAATTACTGTAAAGAAAGATTGACGGCTTACAAGGTGCCCAAGTATATCGAGTTCCGCGAGGCGTTACCCAAGACGATGGTGGGCAAGATTCTGCGCAGAGTACTGCAGGAAGAGGAGAAGGCCAAACAGGCTAAAACTACCTAGGTAAACTTCAGTTTAACCGATAGTTCAATACTCGTTAAGGAGGTTTTACTTGGCTGACTATCCCTGGTTTAAACATTACGATCCAGGTGTCCCGCACACGCTTGTGCCTTATCCCGACAAGACACTATTCGAGGACGTGGCTGATGTGGCCAAAGAGAAGCCCGGACACCGTATGATCTGGTTCAAGGGTAGGTGGATGTCCTACAAGGAAATCGACCACCTGAGCGACGTGCTCGCCGCCGGGTTGGCCGCGGTGGGTGTAAAGAAGGGTGACAGGGTAGCCATGCTCCTGCCGAATTGTCCGAATGTAGTCATCGGTCAACTCGCTATCTGGAAGGCCGGGGCCATCTCGGTACCGATCAATCCGCTTTACAGTGAAGGCGAACTGGAGTTTGCGCTCAAAGAATGCGGCGCGGAAGTGGCGATCGTGCTTACCGCGTACTATGATGTGGTGAAGAAGATACAGCCGCGCACCAGCCTGCGGCTGCTTATAGCTACCAGCATCAAGGAATACCTGGCGCCATTTATGAAATTCATGTTCACCCTGCTGATGGAAAAGAAGCTTGGACAATACCTGGGTAGGGTGCGGGGCAATGATATCTGGCTGCAGGACCTGATGAAAAAACACGCGGGCGACCGGAAACCCGACGTTAAGGTGACCGGCAAAGATACCGGCCTGCTGCTCTTCAGCGGCGGCACCACCGGCACTCCCAAGGGCGTCATGCTCAGCCACGAGTCTATATTCATGAACGGGCGGCAGATACACTGCTGGTCGAAGCCGCTGGCCACAGACTGGGTGGATACGCTCGTTCTATTGATGCCATTTTTCCATGTGTACGGCAATGTGATACTGCTGTCCACCGCCATCGCCGGCCGCTACCCGACCGCATTGATAGCCAATCCCCGCGAGGTGCCGGATGTGCTGGCTACCATAAAAAAGGTAAAGCCCGCCTTCTTCCCGGCTATCTCGGCCATCTTCATCGGACTGATGAACAGGCCGGAGGTAAAATCGGGCAAGATCGATTTCAAGACTATGAAATCCTCCGTGGCGGCGGCCGCGCCCCTTCTGCCCGAAACCAAGCGGCAGTGGGAGGCGGTCACCGGCGGCAAAATCGTCGAGGCCTACGGCCTGACCGAATCGGGCGTGCTGGCCATGGGCCCATTCCTGGGTAAGTGGAAGGAAGGCGCCGTGGGCATGCCTACCCCCGATACGGTAATCAAAATTGTCGATATCGAGATTGGCAAGCAAGAGATGAAACCGGGAGAGGCTGGTGAGATCATAGCCAGGGGACCGCACATCATGCAGGGCTACTGGAACCGTCCGGAGGCCACGGCCGAGATGCTGCGCGATGGGTGGCTGTATACGGGAGATATCGGCTACCTGGACGAGGACGGCTACCTCTTCATCACCTCGCGCAAAAAGGATCTCATCAAGCCCAGCGGCCACCAGGTCTTCCCTGTCGAGATAGAGGAGATTATCTCCCAGCACCCGGCGGTGCTCGAGGTGGGCGTAGCCGGCGTGCCGGATGCCGCGCAGGGCGAGGCTGTCAAGGCCTGGGTGGTATTGAGGGCCGGGCAGCAGTGCACCGTTGAAGAGATACAAGTCTTTTGTCGCGATAAGCTGACCGCCTATAAAATACCCAAACACGTGGAGTTCCGCGAGGCCCTGCCCAAAACCATGGTGGGCAAAGTGCTGCGGCGCGTGCTGCAGGAAGAGCCTAGGGCTAAAGGTAAGTAAATAAGTTTAAGAG
>CAIMUM010000209.1 GCA_903844685.1 uncultured Dehalococcoidia bacterium | reverse complement strand
GTTTTGCCACGAGCTGGTCACCTTCAATATGCAGGCTGAGCCTATCGCCGGGGGCAATGCCTAATTGCTCGCACAGTTTGCGCGGCAGTGTAATCTGCCGCTTATCACGTATTATGATGTCGTTAGATACATTTTTGCTCATAAGATTTCAATAGCGGATGTAAGATGTCATACATCCGACATCCAATATTTTACCACATTCCTGGGAAATTAAACATATTCATGAGGGCGGTATTGGGTAATGTATATTACTATTCTCTCGGAACACACCGTGGAAGATACAAAGATTTTATCCGTTACCTCTTAAACTTGACCGAGACCGCGATGATATTCAGCACCAGTCCGAAGAGATTGATGCCCACCGCGGCCGCCCATGACACGATGGAGCTGTACAACTGTGGCTGGGTGAATATGTTGATGATGTGGGTGACCACGCCGCCGTAGCCCATCACCAGGATGGCGATTCCCATCAATATCCTGTACAGTGTGATCTTGCGCAGGTAGCCCGGGATAAGAAACAGGGCGTAAACTATCATCGAGATGGCGCCGAGCACCGGCTGCGTGGGCGCCAGTGCCGGCTTTCCTATGGACGTGAGATACAGGCTCAGGCCGTTATAGAGCATGCCCAGCACGAAATAGATTACCTGCAGGCGCAGCAGTGTTGTCAGTTTCATGTTTCTTTCTCCAAACTTATTTGGCGATCAGGGTTTCCTGCTGGACCTTGGCCATATCTGCCGGATAGGTGCGTGCGGCCAGCCAGAGCAGCAGCGCCGCGATGAAGCCAGCTATGGTGGTGATAAGGAAGGCGGTAAGGAGTCCGTCGGCGCCTCCGCCCAGCTTGTCGGAGATGGCGCCCACCACGGAGGGCCCCCAGGCGCCGCCGAACATGTAGGCGGCGAATACAGCCATGCCCATGGAGAGGCCCTTGTGCGCCGCCGGCACCACGTCTTGTGAGACGGCGTTGAGGGCCGGTGAGCCCACCACAGAGAGGAAACCGTAGACGAAGCCCAGGGCTATGCCGATGGGGCCGAACCTGAGTATCACCATGATGATCAGCACGATGGCGGCCAGTATGGAGGCCAGAGCGGGCAGGTAGAGCCGGCCCTTGCCGGTTTTCTTCTGCCAGAGGTCGGCCAGCCAGCCGCCCAGCGGGGCGGCGATTATGGCCACCAGGGCCCATCCACCCACGATCATACCGGCCGTGGCCTCGGAGATGCTCATTAATCGCATCATCAGCGCCGGCGCCCAGACCAGCACGGACACCGTCATAAAGCACAGTATGCCATAGCCGAAGAAATACAGGACCAGGCTGGGTATGCGGAACAGCGCCGCTATTGACTTGCCGAAATTAATCCTGGCGCCGGCCGTGCCCGGGCCGGCCGGGGTCTTGTAATCCCGCATAAAAAAAGCCAGGATGCTCAGAATGACGCCGGGAATGGCGAAGATATAGAAAGCCCAGCGCCAGCCCATAGCGGCGGAGATAGCCCCGCCTGCGATCACGCCGATGGCGGCGCCCAGCGGTATGCCGATATTGAAGATGCCCAGCATGCGGGCGCGCTTTTCCGGGGGGTAGGCTGCGCTGACCATGGCCACGCCGCCGGCGGTGAAGCCTGATTCACCCACGCCCACCAGGCTGCGGGGCATGATCAGGGTGGTGAAGCTCTTGGCGAAGCCGGTCAGGAAGGTGAATAGGCTCCAGAGCAGGGCCATGATGCCGATGGTCTTATTGCGGCTCCAGCGGTCGACCATGTAAGCCACCGGGAAGGAGAAGAGCGCCATGCCCAGGATGAAGATGGTTTGGGCCAGGCCGCACTGTGTATCGGTCAGGCCCAGCTCGACCTTCATGGGTTGCAGCACCACGGAGAAGACCTGCCGGTCTATATAGTTGATGACATACAGCAGGGTGCAGATGATGAGAATATAGTGGGAGCTCCAGCCTCCCGTCTTGTATAGCCCGGGTTGTTGGCTTTTATCTTCTGTCACAGGTGTTATTCCTCCATCGTAGGGACGGGCCTTCAGGCCTGTCCGCTCTTACGGGCGCAGCTAAAGCTACGCCCCTACTTCTTAAAAGTTAATTCCTCAATAGTTTCCGGCGCGTGGGTCAGTTTAACGTTGCCGTTCTCGGTGATCAGCACCGTATCGGAGTGGCGGTAGCCGCCCTGCCCCTTGAAATAGATTCCCGGCTCGATGCTTACTATCATGCCCGGGGCCAGCTTGCGCTTGTCGCCCAGCGCCAGGAAGGGGTCCTCGTGTCCCGTGATGCCGAAGCCGTGTCCCGTGCGGTGGATAATGTTCTTCTCGTAGCCGGCGTCGATGAAAACCTGGCGCACCTGTTTGTCGATCTCCTCCAGCACTGTGCCCGGCTGAGCCAGCTTATAGGCCAGCGCGCGGCCTTTCATCATGATGTCGAAGAGCTTCTTGGCGTGGTCCGGCACATGTTCCAGGAAGAGCGTCCTTTCTATCTCCACGCCGTAGCCGTCCACGATAGCGCCGACAATGGAGCAGGAGGGCCCTCCCTCCTCCATGACCATGAAGGGTGTGGGAATTATGTGGGGGTCATGCGAGATAGAGGGCGGCCAGACTGCACCCTGGAACTTGCTGGCAATGAGGTTGAGGTCGGCCACCTCGAAGAGCGCCTTGGCCATCATCGCCTGCACCAGCCCGCTGTAGATGGTGATGAGAGGGACGCCCACCCGCGTGAGTTCTAGCAGCTTTTTCATGCCCTCGTCCACCACCAGGCAGGCGTGTACGTGGCGTCCGATCTCGTATTCACTCTTAATAACGCGTACGTCCTCGATGATATTGGTCATCACGGTGGTGCCGCGCGTCTCCTTGAGTATACCGGCCGGCATAGCCGACTCGATGCCGATGCGGTCGCCGTCCTTGAAGAGCGGCCTGTAAACGTCGTACCAGTTCTGCCCTGCCGGAGCGGGGAACTCGTAATAAATAACATAATCCAGGTCGCAGCGCGCCCGGCTTTTAACGTGCGTCGATTCCAGCAGCGGGCATACCATTTTCATAAGTCCCTTCTTCGGAATCACCAGGATAAACGGCCTCTCGTGCACTATATTGGCGAAATTGGTCATGTAATAAACATTGGTGGGGGAGAAGGAGACATAGTAATCCAGCGTCTGCTTCTCCATCAGTGCACGGACCTTCTCCAGGCGTGCTCCCAGTTCCTCCTTACTCGGTTTGGCGGTTATCGGCTCAATCTTCACGGTCTGCCTCCTTATAATCAGGATTTTCGGTTATTATATCGTAATGTTGAGGGATGTTAAATGAGCGTATACAGCCTTTGACATTGGTATACAAATTGTATACAATTAGTGCTAGGAAAAGGATAAATCAATGCTTATAATCGAATCCCTTGAAATTGATGATCACATTTTGGATAAAATTGAGTCCAAGCATAACATCAGGTTTAGCGAGGTGGAAGAAGCCTGTTTATCAGATAAAAAGCATGTTAGAAAAGGAAAAGAAGAAATATACAAGGTTTTCAGCCGGACTTTAGCCGGCAGGTATGTTCTTGTAGTGATAATAAATCAAGGCAATGGTACATGGAAAGTTATTACTGCAAGGGAAATGACAGATAGCGAGCGACAGCTTTATAGAAAAGCAATCGGAGGCTAAATAAGATGAGTAAAAGAGATCAGGAGATAGAGAAAATCGAAAAAGGGGAAGCATGGGACGAGGGAGATGAGGTGGTAAAAATAGAGGTTAAAACACCGCTGGACAAAGTAATTCCTGTCCGCCTGTCAACAGAAAAATGGGAGGAATTACGGGTAGAAGCGAAAGAACTTGGTATTGGCCCGACAACACTGGCCAGGATGTGGATATTGGAACGTCTCCGCCATAAAGTAAGAGCATGAGTGTAAACGTAATTTGGTTTAACAACTACTAGATGCCTGGCTGAAGTTAAATAATGGATCAATATAAGGCCAATCCCATCAACCCCCAGGTGTTGGTTGACCTGGTGTCTATAAAAATGCCTTTTGGAAAGTACAAAGATTATATCCTTTATGATTTGCCTGAACCTTACCTGGTCTGGTTTCACCAGAAAGGTTTCCCACCGGGAAAAATCGGTACGTTATTAGCTGCTCTTTATGAAATAAAACTTAACGGATTGGGATATCTTCTGAAGCCAATTAGAAAACATACGCAATGAACTAGAATAAAGCGACATAGAATTACGATATGGGCGTTATAAAGCGTGAAAATATAAAATTGGGCTTGCGGGTCTCTATAGTAATGAAAGCAGATCAGCGATCCGGAAAACCAACTGAAGGGATAGTCAAAGATATTTTGACAAACTCTTCATTTCACTCCCATGGCATCAAGGTCCGGCTGGAAAGCGGCCAGGTTGGCCGAGTTAGAGAAATAATAAATTAGGGACTTTCCCCCTTCCCTTCTTTCTCTCCGCTCTTCCCCTTCCCAAACCCCTCCTCCTTTAGCTGGTCCATAATCCGTGCCGCCCGAGGGAAACCTATCTGCAATTTCCTTTGTAAATAGGAAGCGGAGATATCCTTGGATTCGATGGCAAGCTGGCGGGCTTTATCGAGCAGTTCGTCCTCGGCGGGTTTCTTGCCGTCGGCGCCGGCCTGGGCCATATCCTCGAACCTGACTGACTGCGCCTCCTGGCGGCGCTGGCCGGCCCAGAAGGTGACCAGCCTCTCTATCTCGGCGTCGCCGACCATGGTGCCCTGCAGGCGCTTGGGCTTGGAGGCGTCCTGCGGCATGTAGAGCATGTCGCCCCGGCCCAGCAGCTTCTCGGCGCCGGCGGAATCGATGATGGTGCGCGAATCCACCTGCGAGGTCAACGCGAAGCTCATGCGTGTGGGGAAGTTGGCCTTGATCAGCCCGGTGACCACGTCCACCGAAGGCCGCTGGGTGGCGACTATCAAATGTATGCCGGTGGCGCGCGCAAGCTGCGCCAGGCGGCAGAGTGAATGCTCGACCTCGTCGAAGGCGGTCATCATCAGGTCGGCCAGTTCGTCGATGACGACCACGATATAGGGCATGCATTCGGAGGGCTGCCTGTTCTTGTTGTACTCCTCGATGTTGCGCGTCTTGACAGCGGAGAAGCGCTTGTAACGGCTGTCCATCTGGGCATTGAGCCAGCGCAGGGCCATGATGGCCTTGTCGGTATCCACCACGACGGGTGAAACGAGGTGCGGGATGCTGTTGTAGTTGACCAGCTCGACTCGCTTGGGGTCGACCATTACCAGGTGCACAGCATCGGGGGTGTTATTCATCATCAGGCAGCAGATAACGGAGTTGAGGCAGACGCTCTTGCCGCTGCCGGTGGCGCCGGCGATCAACAGGTGAGGCATCCTGGCCAGGTCGGCCACGATGGTCTCTCCGCCCGCACCCTTGCCCAGCGCGACTGCCAGGCGGGACTTGGCCAGCATCTTCTGGAAGGCGGTGCTCTCCATCACGCCGCGCAGGCCAACCGAGCCGAAGGTGGTGTTGGGCACCTCGATGCCGACCATGGACTTGCCGGGCACGGGCGCCTCGATTCGTATGCTGGGCGCTGCCAGGGCCAATGCAAGATCGTTGGCCAGCGAGTTGATGCGCTCGACTTTGACGCGCGTACGGCCGACCTCCTCCTGCCTGGATGAGACGTTGCCGTCGCGGTCCTTCTCCCGTACCTCTTTGAACTTGCGGTCCCAGCCCGGCTCGACGCCGAACTGCGTGACCGTAGGCCCGCGGTTGACCTCAATGACCTTGGCCTCAACGCCGTAGCTGGCCAGCGCCTCCTCGATGGTGTCCCTGCGCTTCTCTATCTCGCTGTCGCTGATGATGGTCTCGGCTATCTTGTCCAATATATTTATATTGGGCAGCGACCAGCCGCCCACGGTTATG
>CAIMUM010000208.1 GCA_903844685.1 uncultured Dehalococcoidia bacterium | reverse complement strand
GAGGGTCATCGGCATTGAGGTGGCCTGGGAGTTGGTAAACGCCTTTCTTAAAGCCAATTTCGGCGGTGAGGCTAAGCACAAGCGCCGCCTGAATAAGCTGATGGCCATAGAAAAGAAGTCGCTGGCCAACAAACAAATGTGATTAGAGAGTGGCCAGACCACCCGTCATAAAAGAAGGCAAGGGGGCAGTCATGATCAGGATAGAAGGCACTGATTTTAAGGATGATTACGGCAGGACGGTTATCCTGCGCGGTGTAAACCTGGATGCCAAGGTGCCATTCAGTCCGGACGGCTCCACGCATATCAGGGAAGGCTTCTTCGACCACCGCAATGTCTCTTTTGTGGGCCGGCCGTTCCCGCTTGCCGAGGCCGATGAGCATTTCCGCAGGCTGAAGCGCTGGGGCCTGACCTTCTTCAGGTTCCTGGTTCCATGGGAGGCTATCGAGCACGGTGGACCGGGGATCTACGATGAAGAATACCTTGATTATCTGTACAAAATAGTCAGCAAGGCCGGCGAATACGGCATGCTGCTGTATATCGATACGCGCCAGGATGTCTGGAGCCGCTTCACGGGAGGTGACGGCGCTCCCGGCTGGACTTTCGACACGGTCGGCCTCGATATCACCAAATTCAAAGAGAGCGGGGCGTCCATCACTCACCAGGAATACGGTGCAGATTACGTGCCCCAGATCTGGGCCACCAACGGCTTCAAGCTGGCGGCAGCCACGATGTTTACGCTTTTCTTCGGCGGCAACGACTTCGCTCCTGCCACGAAAGTGGAAGGCCGGCCGGTTCAGGAATATCTGCAGAACCACCTGCTGAGCGCCTATAAAAAGGTAGCGGAAAGGTTGAAAGGTCTGCCCGCCGTGCTGGGCTATGACACGATGAACGAACCTTTCCGCGGCTACATAGCCTGCCGCGACCTCAACTCCACCGGCTGGTACCACTACAAGAAGGAGGAATGCCCCACTGCTTTCCAGGGTATGTTACTGGGCTCCGGCATCCCGCAGGAGGTCGAGGTATGGCAATCCTTCCTGCCTAAAAAGCTCGGCACTAAATTACTTAATCCCCGGGGTGTAAAGGCCTGGAAGGATGGCTACGATTGCGTCTGGAAGGCCAACGGCGTCTGGGATCTCGATAAGACAGGCAGGCCGGTGCTGCTTAAGCCTGACTATTTCTCGGTCAGGGACGGCAGAAAAATCAATTTTACCAACGATTACCAGAAGTTTTATTTCGAACGTTTTGCCGATACTATTCACTCGGTCGATCCCAACGCGGTAATACTGATAACCCCGCCAAATGTTGACTATAACCCGCCGCCCCTGGGCGCCGATAACAGCAGGCATATAGTATATAAGCCTCACTGGTACGACGACGTGCACTGGGTTACCAAGGCCTACCATTTCTTCCCCAACGCGTGGGTGGGCAACGACAAGCTGACCGGCAAACCGGTACTGGGGTTGCCGGGCACGGTACAGGCCTCATTTATCGACCAGATGCGGCGCATAAAGGAGTTGGGAAACGGCCTGTGTGGCGGGGTGCCTACAGTCATCGGCGAGATAGGTATCTGCTACGATATGAATAAGAAGGAAGCCTACCGGAGCGGCGATTTCAGCGCGCATATAAAGGAGTGGGACCGCCTCTTTAAGGCGCTGGATGCCAATTTGCTCAGCTATAACCTGTGGACCTACAACGCCTTTAACGATAATAAGTACGGGGACCACTGGAACCTGGAGGACTTCTCCATTTACGGGCTGGACCAGAGGAAGGACCCGTCGGATATCGACTCGGGAGGCCGGGCGCTGCAGGCTGTAGTCAGGCCATACCCCCGCGCAATGGCCGGCAAGCCGCTACGTATCTCGTTCAATATAAAAAGCCGTGTTTTCGAGTTCGAATTTCGCCACGATCCGGCCATTGACAAGCCGACCGAGCTTTTCATCCCTGATTACCAGTACCCGGCAGGTTACGAGGTCAGGCTGTCGGACGGCTCGAGTGTCCGTGATGCGGCCAACCAGTTGCTGATCTATACGCATAGCCGCGACCGGGAGGTGCACACTGTCAGGGTCACACCACGGCGCTGACAAGATTAAAATTCAAGGTAGAAAGATATGCAAAATCAAGGGCAGAAAATCGAAAATAGTTTGTGGAATATCTCTTTCGATAGGCAAAGCGGCAGGATCAGCATAGTTCGCCATGATCACACTGCGCCTTCGATTGCTAATGCGCTCGTCGGGCTCAGCTATGCTAATCCAGGCGGAAAAAGAGTCCTGACCGGCTTTGCGGGCGGTAAAGTCACGGGCAGCGATGAACCTCTGGAAGATGTCCACGGCAAAGGCAGGCAATACCGCTTCACCAGCACCGCACGCCCCGACGGCCTTGAGCTGAATTATACAGTCAACCTGTATGATAACCGGCCTTTTATTCTGCTGCGCATGGAGGTGGCCAACCGTGGAAGCGGGAATATCAACCTGCAGGATATTAACCTGCTGCAGGTTGAAGCTGCCGGAGGCGCAAGTATAAATTTCGAAGGCAGAGGACCCCTGGATTTCTTCAAGGTAGGCTGGCATGACTGGGTCTATTCAGGTTTGCGTCATGGCAGCGAAAAGGATGTAAATTCCCTTCCCATCATGAAGCCTTTCATCGGCAAGATGCTGTATAACCCGGCACTGCCTATCGCCGGGGGCAGGGGGGAATTCTGGGGTGAAGGCTGGGGGCTGCTGACCGACCGGCGGACTGCCATCCTGGCCGGCTTTGCTTCCACCGCCGACCAGTTCGGCGTCATACACGCCAACTGCAAAGCGGGCGCCTCCGGACTGACGCTTACCGCGCAGGCCGATGGAGTATTGCTGGAACCCGGCGAGAAGTTCCAATCGGAGTGGGGCTACCTGCAGTTTATCGACCTGCCCGCTGCCGACCCTGCGGCTGATTATGTTGAAGCTGTAGCGAGACAGATGAAGGCGCGCGTACCCGCCCTGCCGCCGCCGGCGCAGTGGACGCACTGGTACCACTTTTTCCAGTCCATCACGGCGGACCTGTTTATCGATAACCTCAATGCTATAGATAATATCAGGGAGACCATTCCCTTCAAGATTGTGCAGTTGGACGATGGCTACCAGTCCGCCTGGGGCGACTGGCTGACCTGCAATGCCAAGTTCCCGCTGGGACTGGCGCACCTATCCAAAAACATCACGGGCAAAGGCTATACCTCCGGATTGTGGCTCGCGCCTTTCGTGGTTGACCCGCGCTCCAAAACAGCGACGCAGCACCCCGAGTGGTTGGTTAAAGACAGGAAGGGCAAGCCCATCGTCAGCGGCTATTTCTACGACTTCTACGGGCATGCGCTCGACCTAACGCAGCCTGCTGTGCTTGACCATGTCCGCACGTTGCTGGATACCATTGCCCGCGAGTGGGGCTACGGCTTCGTAAAGACCGATTTCGTTTATGCCGGCGCCCTGCCCGGCGTGCGGCAAAATCCTAAGATGACCAGGGCCCAGGCTTTCCGCAAGGGCATGGAAGCCGTCCGAGAGGGCATCGGGGAGAAGACCTTCCTGCTGGGCTGCGGGTGTCCCTT
>CAIMUM010000207.1 GCA_903844685.1 uncultured Dehalococcoidia bacterium | reverse complement strand
GCGGCACTAATCACGCTCGGGTATCTCTCGACCATTGTGAACCTGCGAAAGCGGGTGGATTTCCTCGCATCGCGACGCCCCGGCGTTGCTGAAGTGGCGCTGGTAGCGTTGGCATTGGACGAAATCCTAGTCAGGCCATGCCTGCCGCTGGTCGCCGGCGGCAGGCCCGTTGCAACGCCCATGCCGGCACCCTGCAGAGGCTCTGCCATCCCCGCTTTCCCGGCCCCTGGTGTGCCGGCAAACCGATTAACCAACCTAGTTCAGCAGCCCGAACTCAGCCCTGTTTGATCTCCCCTGCCTGAACCGAATTGACCGGCCTTCGCCCTGCTCTGGGATTTGTTTTTCCAGAGTGCGCAGGCCGGGACTAATATCTTGTCGTCATCTCCCGGACAAGATACCCCTCAAACCCGGACAACTTCTCGGCGAAGATACAGCGGGCTACGGATGGCACGGCCAGTGTAACCGGCAATAAGTCGGAGAAAAGGGTATGGTAACGCCAGAGAAAAGGGTCGTTGAACGGGCAATCTGTACCGGATCTGGGATGCTCGCGGCGCGGCCGCGATAGCTTCGCCGGGCCGTGGCGATGGCCTGGCGGCGCAATAAAAGACCGCCACGGCCTATTAGCCAGGGCGGTCGGAATGAATAGACCCCTGAGAGGGGTTATCAAAAATGGAATCCGATTCCCGCATAGAGGATCCTGGCGCCTGCGCTTTCCGTTGTTACTGTGATGCCATCAGTGGTGTACGCCCCGCCTGCGATATGGAGATATCGATAGCCGATATCGATATCGACCAGCCGTGAGATCCGATAATTGAAACCGGCAGATCCCCCGACGGTGAAGTTCCAAGCGGAAACATTCGCCGATCCTATCAGTGCGCCAGTGGCAATCGCCTTGCCCGTGCTATATGTCCAGCCAAGACAGGGGCCCAAATAGAAGCGCAAATTTTTCATCGCCCACTCGCCGCTGCCGTGCACGCGGAAGTTCACAAAGATCGGCTGATGTTGTTCGCTGGCATGGATCGCATAGCCCTGTCCGGAGAAGTCAAATTTCCAGGTCGCCGATCCATACTCGAGACTGATCTCGTTGCGCATGGAAGGCTCTTCACCATCCCAGAAGTAACCGGCACAAAAACCGAGACTGGTGGCATTGCTATAGCCGGCAGTGCGGATGTCGACATTGGCGACGATCGGGCGGATGAAGTATTCCGCACGGGATAATGTCGCGGCCCCGCAGAGCAGGGCGATCATGACGAAGAATTTGATTTTCATAGGGCTTCGCGTTTGAATCGCTCGACTTGGTCGAGCGGGAAATGGAGCTGGAATTGGACCCACGTGTATTCTAGCAGACCGGGCAAGATGCGGGCAATCTGGAAATATTGCTGAATATAAAATACGTCAAGGCTGCCTCCTCCCGCCAGGGTTGCGAAGGGCATCTGCCCGGTGGTTGTTAACCCGCGCATCCAGGTGCCGTTATCCGGTTTGACCCGCCGGCCTTCCTCGCGGAAAGTGGTGGGCGCCCAACCATGTCCCTCGACTCCATCAAGCAAGCTCTCCTCGCTTCGTACGAAGCCCACGGCGGCATCAATCATTTCGACGGCACCAACCTGC
>CAIMUM010000206.1 GCA_903844685.1 uncultured Dehalococcoidia bacterium | reverse complement strand
TCTCTCCTTTTTTCCCTATGTTGAGTCTATTTATTTTATATTTATATATAAAGAAGTCCGGCTTATTTTCTGATATGAAGCGCTGATCCGTTATTGAGGGCAGCTTCTATCTGTGGTTCGTCCAGGACTTCAGGATGTTCAAAGAGCAAGTGTATCACCGCTTCGGCAGTCGCCAGGTTGGTTGCCAGCGGCACGTTGTGGACATCGCAAACCCGCATCAGGGCAGCGATATCAGGTTCATGCGGCTGGGCAGTTAGCGGATCGCGCAGGAAGATGATGGCTTTCACCACCCCGCTGGCCACCATGGCTCCGATCTGCTGGTCGCCTCCCATGGGGCCGCTGTTGACCAGTGTTATAGCAAGCCCGGTGCCCTCCCGTATCAGATTCCCGGTGCTGCGTGTCGCCACCAACGATAATTTGGAAAGATTGTCCCTGTGTTCTTTGGCCAGGTGTACCATTTCCTCTTTTTTGCCGTCGTGGGCGATCAACGCCAGTGTGATTCTTTCTTTTTTGCATTCTTTTTCATTCATGTAATAAGAATAACCTTTGAAGATTAAGGACTGATTAAGATAATGTTAAGGGAATGCAAAATCTTTATGATGAGACAGAAATAAGATGAATTATGAGGTGGACCCCACCATTAGGACAGGATAGGGGCCTGATCAAGATAGAGTCCTGTCGTTCCTACTGTGTTTGCTACCAATAATTCTACCACGTTGTTACAAGTATGCTCGACGGCCTCGGTGTACACTTCCGCCGGTGTCAGGTATCCAAGTGATTGATGGGGGCGGGTGGTGTTATAAAAAGTGTAAATACTCACCAAGGCTGATCCTGGCCTCATGGCCGTCCTCATAGGCTTTCAGATACACCTCCTCGTACTTCACTGTTCGCCATAGCCGCTCGATAAACAGGTTGTCGTTATAGCTGCCCTTGCCATCCATGCTGATCCTGACTCCGTGCTCCTTCAGTAACCCTGTGAAAGTTTCACCCGTGAACTGACTTCCCTGGTCGGTGTTGAATATCTCCGGATTGCCCTTACTGAGCGCTTCTTCCAGTGCGGCAACACAGAAGTCAGCATCCAGCGTATTGGATAACCGCCAGGAGATGACATAGCGGCTGTACCAGTCGATGATTGTCACCAGGTACAGGAAACCCCGCGCCATGGGGATATAGGTTATATCTGCCGCCCACACCTGATTCGGCCGTGTTATTTTCAGGTCGCGCAACAGATACGGATAGATCTTATGTCCCGGTGCAGGCTTGGTGGTCCTGGGGCGGCGGTAAACCGCCCTTATCCCCATGCGCTGCATCAGTCGTCGCACACGTTTACGGTTGACCGCAAACCCTCTTTGCTTCTTTAACTCCACGGCTATCTTGCGGGCCCCGTAGAAAGGCGTAGCCAGATACTGGCGGTCGATTAGCTTCATCAGCATAAGGTCCTCATCAGAATGCCCTTTGGGCTGGTAGTACAAACCAGAGCGGCTGATACCCATTAACCAGCACTGCCTTGCCACTGATATCGACTCGTGGCGCCGCTTGACTGCCCTTCGCCGTCGCTCCACGCTCAGCGACCGAGAGTGTTCTCTAAAAAATCGCGCTCTACCTTTAGCTGCCCGATCTGCTGGTAGAGTTGCGCCACTAACTGCTGGTTGTCCGGTTTTTTCTGACTGCGGTTAGTGAAGAGGTTTGTAGCCCCGTCGGTAAGTTCTTTCTTCCACTTGTTGACCTGACTCGGATGGACATCGAAACGGCTGGCCAGTTGGGCCACCGTTTCCTCCCCCTTGATTGCTTCCAAGGCTACCTTCGCCTTGAAAGACGGGCTGTGTTTCCTGCGGTTTTCCATGTTTTGCTCCCTTTCTCCGATATTATTTTAGGGGCAAAACTCTATCTTAGCTACCTGTCTCATTTTTGGGGACCACCTCACTTGGAGACGTGACGCCCGCTGACGTCTTATATGGCAGAAGAGAGGGAATCCTGGAACGAAGAAAGGAGGTGCGGATACAAACATCTAACCG
>CAIMUM010000205.1 GCA_903844685.1 uncultured Dehalococcoidia bacterium | reverse complement strand
GGCACTTTGTCTATATGAATAAAATCGTCACCGGTCTGCAGGCAAAAGATTGCATTGATATCAACGCACCGGTAGCGGAAAACCTGAAGAATATAGCCGCGGCCAAGAAAAGAAAGATATCGGAGCTGACTGTAGTGGTTATGGACAGGCCGCGCCATGAGCAGTTGATATCAGATATCAGAAGCGCCGGCGCCAGGGTTAAATTAATCTCTGACGGCGATATCGCGGCGAGTATAGAGGCGGCTCTGCCTGACAGGGAGGTTGATGTCCTCATGGGTGTCGGTGGTACGCCGGAGGGGGTCCTCTCCGCTGCGGCAATTCACTGCATCGGTGGCGCCATCCAATGCAAGGCCTGGCCGCGCGATAAGCAGGAAAGAGAGATTGCTAAAGCCAGCGGGATTGATGTCGATAGGGTCTATAAAACAGAGGACCTGATAGACAGTGACGATGTATTTTTTGCTGCCACGGGCATCAGCAGCAGCGAATTACTGAAGGGTGTGCGCTATTTCAGTGGCGGGGCGTCGACCCAGTCCCTGGCAATGCGCGGCCGTTCGGGTACCGTCCGCTGGATTGAAGCCCAGCATAACTTTGATCGGCTGGACAAACTCAGTTTCTTTGAAGTACATTGATTTATCTTCCGTTACGGTCAATCATAAGGAGGTAAGGTGAAATGACACACGCCCGGCTTAACACGGCCCATATTAAGGTACAGGTAACCTTCCCGGACGAGGAACAGAGCAAGTCCATGGAGAAAGCGCTGGCCATCAAGAAGAAGGTCGAGTCCCTGCTCAAGAAGGAGAAACTCGAGTTCTATGAGGTTGTCCTGGAAAGCGTTCAGAAGAGCAGGTGACTACTGCGCAACATTGCGGCAGCTTCCGCCGGAACAATGGCCCCAGGTGGGATACATGATATCTAAGTAAGAACGGCCGGGTGGATTATTTACACCGGTATCGGTAACCGAGGATGTAGCAGCCGGTATGGTCAAAACCACGCCATAGGAAGCTGTGTCCCGTGTGGATGGTGAAGGCGAATCGTACCAGGAATAATCGCCAGGATTTGAATTATCGGTTGAGGTTGAGTCGTTTTGAGGCATGAGCAACGGTTGCGAAGCGTTTATTGCCGGAAATGTATTAGAAGAGGAAGTGGAGGCCGTGGCGCCGGCGGATTTATTGGAAACCGCGTTAGCGGACCCTGAATTATTTACAATCAGGTAAATGCTGCCTGTAACCAGCATGGCGATGCCCAGCAGCAACAGCATTACAGCCGGCGATGAGGACCTTCCAGGCGATTCGCTGCCCTCTGGCCAATCAAGCTTCACGCTGCAGTTGGGGCAATTTGAAAACGTCACATCCACCCAACCCTGGCAATCGGGGCAATTATAATACAGGTTTGTCCCGCAACTGCCGCAGTACCTGGCCCCCGTCATATTCTGTGAGCCGCAGTTAGCGCACGGGAAAATGCTGCTCCAGCCACTTTTCATAACATTATTATTATAACAACACCGTATACATATTTACAAAGCTGAAATGTTGCCGGCCCGGGAGTTACCTGCCGGCGACCATGTCGATCAGTTGGCGGTATTCTTCATAAAGGCCTGCCGATGCAGTAACGTTCTCACCAAGCTCAATATATTCACGCTTGGAAGACGAGTAACCCGGCCAATATGGCAATCCCGGACCGTTGGGATTACCGGTCCTGGCGAAGTTGGTCCAGTATTTCATGATTGCCTGTGAAAGCGACGAATCTGTCGGAGTATCAGGTATGGGCATAATCCCTATCATGAAGTTCCCAAACAAATAGAATATCTCCAGTCCGTGGAAGGAGCCGAACTTTTTCAGCAGGGTATCCGGGATGCGGGTGAATTTATACATATAAACCGGGGAATTATTGGCTGCTGTTGTGTCAGCGGCATGCAGCGATCCCGCGGCGAAGTTCATGATGGTGAACATCCTGCTGTAGGCTGTGGGAACCTCCTCATTGCCGGCAGCCGGAAACCTGACAAGAACCGCTGCAGAATTTTCTTTATAAAGATACTTTATGTATGCTTCGTAATCCTGCTGGGTCATCTTCTGTATAAGCAGTTTAGGAAGTATAAAAATTGTGCCTTCGTTGGCGTTTGTGCCGATTAACAGGGGTACTTTGGCCTGTTTGCCCGCTGTGAACAACGACCAGGGGTTATCAGGTATGACCCAGCCATCGATTACTGGCCTGAATTTTGTCCCTGCATTTGCATCGTAGTTTTTAAAAGCGGCGTTGATAATATCGTCGGCCGTCTTCTGCCGCATTGCCGCAAGCACGTTTTCTGCCTTATCACAGCCTAACGCGGCGGCAACATCAAGCCCTGTTTTCTCCGCCTTCTCCACGGTGTTTTCCCTAGCTATAGGGTAGGCGTCTCCGAATGAGCCGCTTTCCGATATTGCCTGCTGAAAGAGTCCCTCTGCGAGCGGGCTTACCATCAGGTCGCAGACGCTGGCAGCGCCGGCCGATTCACCGAAAACTGTCACACGGTCTGGGTCAGCGCCGAAGCTTTGTATGTTCCTTTTTACCCATTTGAGCGCGGCTATCTGGTCGAGCAGTCCGTAATTGCCGGATACGCCTTGCGGGGACTCCTTGCTTAAGAGCGGGTGAGAGAGAAAGCCCAACGGGCCCAGGCGGTAGTTGATGGTCACGATAACGGCACCCTGTTTGGCCAAATTCTTCCCGTTGTACATCGGTTGAGAGCCCGACCCGGTTGCGAAACTGCCTCCATGTATCCAGACCATTACAGGTAATTTCTCATCAGGGCTTTTGGCTGTGGACCAGACATTCAGGTAGAGGCAGTCTTCATTTGTTGTCCCCACGTCGTACAGGTATGTTTTTGGTTGTGGGCAGGCAGGGGCGAACTTGCTGCAATCCCGGACCCCAACCCACGGTTTCACAGGCTGGGGTTCCCGCCAGCGTAGGTCTCCGACCGGAGGGGCCGCAAAGGGAATTCCAAGGTAGGCCCGGACTCCGTCGACCATGGTCCCGCTTATAATACCGCTGTCCAGCGTGATTTTTTGTACTTCCGGTTTTGCTGACCCCGCGCATGAAATACAAAGACTGGTGAGAAATAAAATAGCTGCCAGCAGCAATATATAATTCCTGGAAGACATGACAACCTCCTTTTCGATAACTGTGCCTGATTACGTTTATTCTACTACATCAGCCTCCGCAGCTCACAGGCAGTTTGCCATACGTCCCTGACCGGATCCAATATACGCAGCCCGCAGGGCAGCAATGATCCGATACATGATACAGGCAGGCAATAAATGCCGGGGGCGAATAATTAAGCGGGTTATAGTGCTATATGGGTGAGGAGGTGAGTGCTCATGTTTTCTATCAATTTTGCGTTCCCGGTGGCAGGCATGGTAGGCGGTATAATCGCGCTGCTCTTCGGCATCATAATACTGGCCAATCCGGCCACGCTTAATGTAATTGTTGGTATTACCTTCATTATTCAGGGCATCATGGCGATTGCACAATATTACAGGTGGTATTAGAAGGCTACCGCTTCGATAATTTCGCCGAACTGATATACATACAGATCGCCCCGCAGGCGGCGACATTCAGGGACTCTGCGTTATCGCGGTCTATGGGTATTGTTATTCTGCTGTCTGCCGCCTGTAGCACCGCTGCCGATAGCCCGGATGCTTCGTTGCCAAGTGCCAGCAGCAGTTTCTTCTTTCCCTGCAGGACGGAGGGATCTTCCTCTCCTCCGAGGTCCGCTGCTATAAGCTTATAACTATTGTTTTTAAGGGCTTTTACGAGTTTGAGGTAATCCTGTGTCCGTCTTATCCAAAGAGATAGCATAGTGCCGGCCGTTGACTGGACGCACTTGGGGGACAGGGGGTCAGCACATTTCTCAGTCAGTATCACGCCTGAAAAACCGAAAGCAACGGCCGTGCGTATGAGCGTGCCGACATTGCCCGGGTCCTGGATATCTTCGAGGAGCAGGATTTTACTGCCGGTTGCCGCTGGCAGGCTATCAGAATAAATATCGCGAGGCATGCGTACAACCGCGGCAATTCCCTGGGGTGTCTTGGAGGAACAGATGGAGCGCAACTGGCCTTCGGTCACAAGCCGGCTGGTGAATTTCTCGTACAGGGTTGGCAGCTCGGTCGTGAATAAAATCTCCCTTACTTCACCCGGGTGGCTGCTGACTAACTGGCTGATGGCGCGGGCACCCTCCACAAGAAAGGCTCCAGCTTCCATGCGCAATTCTCTCACGGACAGGTCTTTATACCATTTTAACGGCTTCAAAGCCCCTGCTCTTTCATCCGGCATACGTCTAAATAATAGCTTAAAGGTTGGGTGTGGAGCTACCCCGGGAACAGCTGTATCCGCGTAAGATAGTAACCTCTTTACCCGGAATGCGGATTTGGCCGGGGTCTGTAATGAGATTGTGGTACGCTTTGACGCGGGCGGTTCGCGGACATCAGCTATATCGTGATCTCTATTTACGGCGTAATCATCTGCGACATCTTATAGCTGTTGCTGCCCTGGGAGCGGACGTTGTACATCAGCTTATCGGCGCAGTTGAGCAATGTTTCAGGGTCTTTGCCGTCAGCCGGATAGACCGCCACACCCGCGCTGATGGTAATTATCACCCTGCGGCCGTTAACCATGAACTGCTGTCTGAAGGCGTCAACGAGTTTATCGGCGATCTTAATCACGTCTTCCATATGCTCCAGTTCGGGCAGCACCATGGCGAATTCATCGCCTCCCACCCTGGCTATAGTATCGCTTTTGCGCAGCAGGCCAATGAACCTTTCCGCCACGGCCTTTAACAATTTATCCCCCAGGTCATTGCCCAGCGTCTCGTTTACAGAGCTGAATTTATCCAGGTCCAATGAAACCAGGGCAATCATTTTTTTTCTGCGTTGGGCCTGCAGTACCGCTATATGCGCGCGGTCAAGGAACAATATCCGGTTGGGCAGTCCGGTCAAGGAATCGTGGGTAGCGATTAAACGCATTTGACTGTCGGTGTGCTTGCGCTCTGTGTTATCACGGATATGGCAGTGCACAATCTTGTTATCATTTATGGTGCATGTATTGGAGTCTATCTCGACATCGAGCCTGTGGCCGTTTCTTGTCTCAATCGGCACATTCTCAAAATGGGTATGGTCCTTCTCCTTCAGTTCGTCGAAGGCAGATTTGTTTTTTTCAACGTCGATAAAAGCATCAAGGTCCCAGAGGTTCTTACCGATTACCTCGTTACCTGAATATCCCAGCATGGCCAGCAAATGGGGGTTGGCGTTCTTGACCTGTCCGCTATCTCCATCCAGTATCACTATCCCGTGTTTGGCGTTCTCAAAAAGCTGCCTGTATTGCTGTTCCGAGCACCTTAACTCCTGCTCGATTGTCTTAAATTCCTTTTCCAGCTTCGTGAAATTCTGGACCTGCTCCCTCAATTGCGCTAATTCGCCCATCAATTGCTGCTTTGTCTTGGCGTCTTGCTCCGTCATAAAAACCTCCGGTGCTGGCAACAGCTACGCTGCTATAGTGAAACTTTGGCTTCTAAATTATTTTCAATTTAATCTTAATTGTCATATTTGTCAACAATTGTGTATAATTCATGTTAATAGTTCAAGTTTAGGTTATTGAAAGCTTCTTATAATCATACCAGATTTATCTCAAGCCTTGGATGGCCCGAACCCCGGCTAAATATACTAATTAATGAGGTCATCCATTGAGTTTTGAAAAATTTAATCTCCATCCGAGTATCATGGTGGGGGTTAAGGCCCTCGGCTATACCATACCCACCCCGATCCAGCAGGAGACTATTCCGCCTATCATGCTGGGACGGGATATCATCGGCCTTGCGCAGACCGGCACAGGCAAAACTGCCGCGTTCGTTTTGCCTGTTCTTAATCACCTGCTGAAATTACCGCGCGGACGTATCGGCGCGGCCATTATCTCGCCCACGCGTGAACTGGCCGAGCAAACCTGTGAGGCCATCGACGACCTGGGCCAGGCGACAGGGTTGAAAAGTATATCAGTTTACGGTGGGGTTAGCATGGACCAGCAAATCCGCAGGCTGCGCAGTGGGGTAGAGGTGGTTGTAGCCTGCCCGGGACGCCTGCTTGACCATTTGTGGAAAAGCACTATCGATCTGTCCGACCTTGAGATATTGGTCATAGATGAGGCGGACCGCATGTTCGACATGGGCTTTCTGCCCGATATCAAAAGCATATTAAAATGCCTGATCAAGCCGCGCCAAACACTGCTTTTTTCGGCCACCATGCCGGCTGATATACGCAGGCTAGTGTATGAAACACTGCGCAACCCCGTTACTATTCAGATAGGGCATTCAGCGCCGGCTGACACTGTATCCCACTCCCTTTTCCCGGTCAAGCAACACCTCAAAACCAGCCTGCTGACCGAGGTTTTACGCTGTTACGAGACGGATTCAGTGTTAGTGTTTACGCGTACCAAGCACAGGGCCGACCGGGTAGCTACACACCTGAAAAGGAATGGCTTCAGGGCCGCCGCCCTGCATGGCGACCTGGCACAGAACCGGCGCCAGGCTACACTTGATGATTTCCGCGACGGTTCAGTGAAGATACTGGTTGCCACCGACATAGCCGCCCGCGGCTTAGATGTGCTCAGCATCTCACATGTAATTAATTTCGATATGCCTGAGAATACCGACGCTTACACACACCGCATCGGCCGCACCGGACGGGTGGACCAGAAAGGTATCGCTCTGACTTTCGTTACCTCTGCCGACGCACCTGTGGTGAAGGACATAGAGTCTGTTCTTAAGACACGCATTGAGCGCCGCATGCTGAAAGGTTTCAACTACGATGCGCCTGCTCCCGCCGTGGCTGCCACGGGACCGCGCCGGCCGGAAAGAAGGCCCAGGGTGTATGGACGGAGAAGCAGCGGAAATTAGCAGGTATTCAGCCTGGTGGGGCTCATTTCTTGCGTCTGCCTACGATGCCGTAGAGCATGATATCCAGTATGGTTGAGTATATCTTACCAATTGCCGCACCATGGGACAGCACCAGCGGGCTTTCCGCGATATAAAGCGTTGCCTCTGAAAGGATGGCCTGCACCAGGTTCCAGTCGGCTTCAGATGGCTGTACCAGGCCTTCTTTCTTAGCCGTATTAAGTACGCGCCGGTAAATGTCCCGTATGGAGGCCAGGCGCGCTATCTGGTATTCGGCGAAGATGTCCGGGTAAACCTGTTTTAATTCGTTGAGGCGTGCCGGCAGATCGCCGTGGGGCAAGGTGGTGACCGCCTCTTTGATCCGGTCGGCTGATTTTTCGGTAGTGTATTCCCGGTGCTTATCAAGGTCTGTAAGGGCCTCGTTTATCACGGTAACCATGTGCATCATGCTGGATCTCACCAGGAATTTTTTATCCCGAAAATAGCGGTAAATGGTGGCGCGGGTGAGGCCGCAGCGCGCCGCGACATCTTCGATGGGGGTCTTCTTAATACCCTGCGACATGAAGAGTTTAAGCGCGGCAGTAATGATTTTCTCTTCAGTCTGATTGTACTCGGGCATAGAATGATAGTAACATATCCTGTAACATTTGTATAATGAATACACTGGAGGTGCTATAAATGGAAAAGAAGGCCATAGATGTTGATTTCCTGATTAAAGCAGGCGCCTATTCCCATATGGTTGAGGCCGGAGGGTTCCTCTTTATCACCGGCATGGATCCCATGGATATAGAAAAAGGGCTGATAATCATGGACGATATCGATAAGGCCACGGAACTAATCCTGGAGAATATGAAAAGGCTGCTGGAATCGGTGGAAAGCAGCATGTCCAGGGTAGTTAAGGTGACAATCTTTATGAAGGATATGGCGGACTTCCAGAGGATGAACGCGGTTTATGCCAGGTATTTTCCGGTGGACCCTCCGGCCAGGACCTGCGTGGCAGTTAAAGAGGTGCCGGGCAACTTCCAGCTAAAGGTCGAGGCTATCGCAATTAAGTAGCTGAACTGTCATTGCGAACGAAGCGAAGAAATCTCTATGATCGAAGACGCGGCGCCAGGTCATTGCGAACGAAGTGAAGCAATCCCTATAATCGAAGACGTAGTGCCATGAGATTGATCCGTCGTTTCGCTCCTCGTAAAGACGTGAGTACCTGGCTTTATTAAAGTATGCTCACAGCTGCTTAAATGCTTTGCCCGCTGCCCGGATTGTAGTTTCTATGTCCTGCGGGCTGTGGGCAAGTGAGACGAAGGCGGCTTCGAATTGCGAGGGTGGCCAGTAGATCCCGTCGTTGAGCAAAGAGTTGAAGAACCTCGCGAAAAGGCCGGTATCGCAACTGCGTGCTGAAGAGTAGTCGGATACTTCGCCTCCGCTGAAAAACACCGTCAGCAGCGAACCTGCCCGCGCTATGCTGAGCGGTATGCAGGCCTGGCAGGCTGCCGCAGCTATTCCCTCCTGCAGGGCGGCTGTTCTTTCCTCCAACTGGCGGTAAACCCGCGCATCATTCAGTATGCGCAGCGTTTCAATGCCGGCTGTCATGGCCAGCGGATTGCCGGACAAAGTGCCGGCCTGGTAGACCTGGCCCTCGGGAGCCATCATCTTCATTATGTCCCGCCTTCCTCCGTAAGCTCCTACGGGCAGTCCACCGCCGATGATTTTACCCAGGCAGGTAATATCGGGCTTTATGCCGAAGAGCCCCTGCGCTCCCCCGTAAGCGATGCGGAACCCTGTGATCACCTCATCGAAGATCAGCAGCGCGCCGTATTTTTTGGTAAGTCTGCGCAGGCCTCCGAGGAAGCCCCTGGCCGGTTGGACGACTCCCATGTTTGCCGCTACCGGTTCGACGATGACGGCCGCGATTTCACCAGGATATTTGTCAAACAGGCGCTGTACTGATTGTATGTCGTTGTAAGCGGCTACCAGCGTATAGCGGGCGGCCTGCCTGAGTACGCCTGGGGAATCGGGGATGCTCAAGGTGGCCATGCCCGAACCGCCGCTGACGAGCAGGCTGTCCGAATGACCGTGGTAACACCCTTCAAATTTGATAATGCGCTCCCTGCCCGTGAAAGCGCGGGCAAGGCGGATGGCGCTCATGGTTGCCTCGGTGCCGGAGTTAACAAAACGCAGCATCTCGATGGATGGCATGGCCCGGCAAATCATTTCCGCCAGGCGGATCTCCACTTCAGTAGCCGCCCCGAAACTTGTCCCATTTCCAATCACACGTTTCACGGCGGCGGTCACCCTTGGGTCGGCGTGGCCGAGTATGAGCGGACCCCATGAGCCCACATAATCGATATAACGGTTTCCGTCGGCGTCGTAAAGTTTTGAACCCCTGCCCCTGACGATAAAGCGCGGTGTGCCGCCGACTGCCTTGAAGGCCCGCACAGGGCTGTCCACGCCGCCCGGCAGCAAGCGCCGGGCTTCCTTGAATAACCGCTTTGATACCTGCGTTTTTTTCATAACAGTTTAACCTTGTTCCGCAAGCCAGGTTGCGGCTTCTTTGGCGTGGTACGTAATGATAATATCGGCCCCCGCTCTTTTGATAGAGGTGAGTATCTCGAGCACGATACGTTTTTCATCTATCCAGCCCCGGGAGGCGGCCGCTTTGACCATGGCGTACTCGCCGCTGACGTTATATGCTGCCAGCGGGTGGTTGAAGGTCTCGCGCGCGCGCCGGATGACGTCGAGGTAAGAGAGCGCCGGCTTGACCATAACGATATCGGCGCCTTCCCGTATATCCTGCTCTATCTCCCTGAGAGCTTCGCGCACATTGGGCGGGTCCATCTGGTATGATTTGCGGTTGCCGAACTGCGGCGCCGAGCCGGCAGCTTCCCTGAACGGACCGTAGAAAGCTGAGGCGTATTTCGCAGCGTAGGCCATGATGGGTATGGAGTTGAATCCGTTGCCGTCCAGCGCCTCCCGGATGGCTTTTACACGGCCGTCCATCATGTCGGATGGCGCTACCATGTCCGCCCCCGCTTCAGCATGTGAGAGCGCCATTTTGGACAGCAGCGGCAGGGTCTTGTCGTTGTCCACGTCACCGTTTTCGATGACGCCGCAGTGGCCGTGACTGGTGTATTCGCACAGGCATACATCTGTTATCACCAGCAAGCCGGGCGCAGCTTTCTTGATGGCACGGATGGCCTGCTGCACCACTCCCCGGGCGTGATAGGCGCCCGATCCCCACTCGTCCTTAGCGTTGACCACACCGAAAAGCAGTACGGCGGGTATCCTGAGGCGCAAAAGGTCAGCTGTTTCTTTGCCCAACTTATCTACTGAGAAATGGTAAATTCCGGGCATGGTATCGATCTCTTTCTTAACGCCTTTGCCTTCTACAACGAAAAGGGGAAAAATGAAATCGCCCGCGTCTACGGTGTTTTCCCTGACCAGCGACCTGAGCGCCTCGCTCTTCCTCAGGCGGCGTAAGCGTGATACTGGGTAATCCGGCATTTAAGCCTCCTTCCTGAAATAGTCTTCCATCGCTGCCAGTAACCCCGGCACGGTCTGCTCCCCGGCAATCACGTCTATTTTCAAACCTGCCGCGGCAGCGGTGCGGGCAGTCTTCGGGCCTATGCAGGCGATTTTGGGACGAATCCCTGCGATCTCACCTTGACTGAGGCCGGACAGCAGGTTGGTGACGGTCGAGGAACTGGTAAAGGTGACAACGTCGATGCCGTCCTTCAACAGTAGTTCACGGAGCCTGTTTTTATTGGTGCGTGGACGCACCGTGCGGTAGATGGCTATTTCATCGACCGCAGCCCCCAGTTTTTTCAGCCTCTGTGATATTTCATCGTCGGCTATCTCGGCGCGGGGCAGCAGGAACCTTTGCCCGCCGACCTGACGTTTTTTCAGCCCGGCGGTGAAACCCCGCCCGGTAAATTCGGCGGGCAGGTAATCCGGCGTAATGCCCATTTTCTGCAGCGCCCGGCCGGTCATTGGCCCGATTGCGCCGATTTTCAGGCCGGACAGGCAGCGGGAATCCAGGCCAAGAGCACGCAGGCGGCTGAAGAATATCTCCACGCCGTTGACACTGGTAAAGGCGATCCAGTTGTAATTATTTATATTGGAAAGGGCGTTGTCTAATCTCTTATAAGTTGTGATGGGCTTTATCTCTATGCTCGAAAAGCGTACCGGCAGGGCGCCATGCTC
>CAIMUM010000204.1 GCA_903844685.1 uncultured Dehalococcoidia bacterium | reverse complement strand
GCGGCCCTGACCCGCACCGTATACCCGCCGGCCTGCTCGACGACCTCTTCCTTGGCCGAACGGGTTATAACTTTGACATTGATTTTCATTTAATGACCTCGCACCAGAGTTCGCCGTGGTTGCCTCGCGTGGATGCCCGAAGCGCCGTCCCGGCTGCCTGCGCCGCGGGCGAAAGCAGCCTGGCTGCCGTAACCGTATTGGTAATATCTTCCCTGCTGTGCGCATAGGTACGGATATAGTTGCCGGTAAGCCCGGAGAAGACGCCCGAACCTTTCCTGACCTCATTCTCCCAGAGCACCTCCGCGGTTTTACCACTGAAGCCCGCGGCGAAGTCGTCCGCGCTGCGCGCTGCCAGGCCAAGCATGGCCCGGCTGCGCAGTTTTTTCACTTTTTCGCTTATTTTTCCGGGCATCGCGGCGGCCCGGGTGCCCGGCCTTGCTGAATAGGGAAATACGTGCATGGCGGCGAACCCCGTCAGCCTGCAGTATTCGTAGCTGCGGTCAAATTCCTCATCGCTTTCACCCGGAAAGCCGGTCATGACATCGGTCGTTATCGAAGCGTCCGGCAAACTGCCGCGTATCAAAGCCGCGGCACGGCTGAAAAGGGCCGTGTCATAGCTGCGTCCCATCCTGCGCAGTACCGTATCGCTGCCGCTTTGCAGGGCGATATGAAAATGCCTGAGCATCCGCTTGTTTTGCCAGAGGTCGAGCAGTTCCTGCGAGATATGCTGTGGCTGCAGCGACGAGAGGCGCAACCTCTCGATGCCCGTCTCCTTCAGGATTGAATTTATCAGCCCCGCTAATCCCAAACCCCCGCAATTATACGAGCCGACCTCCGTTCCCGTCAGCACGGCCTCCTTATACCCGTCCCTCACCCTGTCCCTGATTTCGGTGATCACGGCATCCGCGCCGGCGCAGTACACGGAGTCACGCACCAGCGGCACGATACAGTATGTGCAGAGATTATGGCAGCCGTCCTGGATTTTGATGAAGCTGCGTACGCGGTCCGCCGCATTTACCGTCCCTGCTCTGCCCTGCGGTCCCGCTTTTCTCTGCAATCCGGCTTCCAGCATCCCTGGTATAAACTGCTTATCGCGATTAGCCACGGCTATGTCCGCGCCGCAGTTCAGCAGCGTTTCCTCGGCCTGGCCCGCGTAACAGCCGGTGACTGTAATGCTGGCCTGCGGATTGAGCCTGCGTAGCATCCTTACCAGGTGGCGGGCCTTGCGGTCGGCCGTATGCGTCACGCTGCAGGTATTTATGATGAACGCGCCTGCCTTATTTCCGGTGGTGATAGTGTAGCCCCTGGCCGCCAGTTCCCTGGCTAAGGACTCCGATTCCGCCTGGTTCAGCTTGCAGCCGAGTGTATGTACGGCAATTGCGCATTTCTTTTCCATGACCCTTACGGTGGAATTATATGGAGGTGTGAACGGAAACGTCAACTATAGGCCGACCTTACAGTATGCCCCATCCTGACTGTCGTTGCCCGGCGGAAATCTTCCCTTAATTGTCCGGTGATCTTATCAGCCTATGTCGTTATGCGGCACAAAGGTTATTCGCCGGGGATGGTTGAAAACGCAGTACCTTGACATC
>CAIMUM010000203.1 GCA_903844685.1 uncultured Dehalococcoidia bacterium | reverse complement strand
CCCATTGGAGGGTGTTGATATTGTAAAGCATGGTGCGGGAAGCGTTGCCGTAGTCGGTTACATGCGCTTTGCCGCCGCTTAACTTCCAGGCTAACCAGGTATCCACGGTGCCGAAAAGCAGGTCGCCCCCTTCGGCACGCTTCTGTCCGTCAGTAATATGGTCGAGTATCCATCGGACTTTAGTTGCGGAAAAATAGGCGTCCGGTATCAGGCCTGTCTTATCGCAGATGCTTTGATTTAACCCCCTGTTTTTCAGGTCTTCCACAATGCTGGCTGTGCGGCGGCACTGCCAGACAACCGCGTTGTTGACGGGTTCACCGGTCTTCTTGTCCCAGACGATAGTGGTTTCACGCTGGTTGGTTATGCCGATCCCCGCTATAGCTGTTACAGGTATGGCGGCCTTTTGTAAGGCTGTGCGGGCAACCTCCAGGGATGTCTGGAAAATCTCGTTGGGATCATGTTCCACCCAACCGGGATGGGGATAGATCTGTTTGGTCTCTAAATCAGCCTCTCCAAGGATTTTGCCTTCAGAATCGAATACCAGTGCTGCGCTGCCCGTTGTCCCCTGGTCAATGGAAAGGATATATCGTTTAGCGGTCATAGCTCACTCCATTACAGTCACAGGTTGTGATTATTCTATCACTTACGTAAAGGTGTTACTACCACAATCACATATGCAATCAGCCGCCCACAAAGCGGGGGATTATTTCCAGCTTGTCGCCGTCCTTCAATGAATGGTCGGTAACCTGCCTGATGTTAACGCGGTTAAGTAGTATGTTGCTGTCATCGCAGATGCGGCGTTTCCCCGTAATGCCGCTTTTCATCAGGCGCTGGTGGTACTTATGACCGTAGTTGGCTTCGACCTGCTCAAGCGCGTCATCCACTGTCTCGGCAATAAGCGTGGTATGTTCGACTCCGAGATACATCCGCCAGGGCCCGACAAATCTAACGTTAACTGATGCCATCCGGTCCCTGTTGCAGCGGTATTTCCTCGAGGCTTCCCTCGGCAAAATCCAGGAAAAGCAGTCTGTTGCGTATAGGTGTGCCGATGCCGGTGATTATTTTAACCGCCTCCTGCACCTCCCATGCAGCGATGATAGCCGGGGTGGCCGGTGGATTGCCCGTCAATGTCTCCAGGCCGTAAGCGCCTTTATCCATATCCGGGCCATAAATCGCTGAGAGGCCTTTATCGCCGGGGCAGACAGTCATCAACTGGCCGCTGAACCCGGCGATCGCGCCGTGCACAAAAGGTATTTTCAATTTATTGCATGCTCCGGCTACCAGAAGTCGAGTTGCCAGGCTATCCAATCCATCCAGCACCACGTCCGCGCCGGCTATCAATTCCCTAACGTTGGAAGCTTCCAGAAACCTGTTGACCGGAGTGACTTTGACAGATGAATTGATCCGACTCACCCGTTCAGCGGCTACCTTAACCTTGGATCTGCGCAAATCGGATTCCGTAGCGATTATTTGCCGGTTGAGATTGTTTTCCACAAACCTGCCGTTATCTATGATAACAAGGCGCCCTACTCCCTGCCGGGCCAGCAATTCGATAATCGTTCCACCCAGGCCTCCCGCCCCGCAAACAGCGGCACTGGAGCTTAAAAGCTTAATCTGGCCGGCGATTCCAACCGTCCCGATATTGCGCATGTAGCGTAACGGTATGACCTCGCGTTCAAGACAGGCGATTTCGACTTCACCCTGCAGTAGATTTGTCTTTGCGCATATTGCCCGTATATCGCTCAGGCAGATGGTGCGGATTTTTCGTCCGCCGGGGTCCTTACCTATGACGCAGAGTTCGCTTATTAAATTAGTAGTCTGCTTCAACGTATCCATGTGAAGTTATTATACCTGTAATAAAAGTATTTATTAAGCTTGCGGCCTTCAACACAAAATCCCTCTGCTTTACACAGGTTTCATAAAATATTGTATTATAGACTGACAAATCGGATAAGGAGAGGTGATGTTACCTGAATTAGGAAAATTGGACCGGGCAACTTTTGATAAACTGATATTGTCCCGCTTGGGTAAAAAAGACAGCTCTGTATTTATCGGGCCCCAGCATGGGGTTGACGCCGCGGTCATTGATTTGCCCGGGGGCGATGTAATGGTGGTTGCCGAAGACCCGACCTTCGGCATGCCGGTGATCATGCCTTATTTCGGCTGGGCCATCGTACATATCTGTGCCAGCGACGTGGCGGTATTAGGTGTGAAGCCAAGATACATGACCATCTGCCTGATGTTTCCACCTAAAACTACTGAAGAGGTGGTGGACGCTGTCTGGAAACAGGTTGATGAAGAGTGCAAAAAGCTGGATATTGCCATTATCGGCGGGCATACAGGCATTTATCCAGGCATGGCATTTCCTCTGAATGGTGGCTGTACCGTGATGGGGATAGGCAAAAAAAGCCAGCTCACGCCGGCATCCAATGCCAGAGTGGGCGACCGTGTGCTGATGACCAAGGGCCCGGCCATTGAAGCGGTCGGACTGTTAGCCTGCCAGGCCGAGGCGTCGCTGAAGAGTAAATTAGGCGCAGTAACGGTTGAAAAGGCCATGAAGTATTTGCTGCAGATGACCGTGGTTGAGGATGCGCTGACGGCGGCGCCGCTCTCTCACGCTATGCACGACGCTACCGAGGGAGGGCTATTAAACGGCGTCTACGAGATTGCTGCGGCTTCCGGGACGGGGGTAACCATCTATGAAGATAAAATCGTTATTCCCGATGAGATAGCCGCGGTCTGCAGGTCATTCAATATCGATCCTTTGATCTCTATCAGCGAGGGCACGCTGGTTATCACTGCCGCTCCAGCCAGCAGCGCTAAAATAATTAAGGAGCTCAAAACGAAAAACATAAATGCCTGGGATATAGGTGAAATCACTAAAGGTGAGAGGCTGTTCATTAAGAGAGGCGGTGATAAGGCTGTACTGGAACCGGTATTAGTCGATCCATTCTGGCCCGCATATTTCAGCGCGGTGGAGGGGTGAGGGTTGAAAAAAAAGGATACCGCCGAGAGGATACTGGGGAACCTGGCGCAGGCCGTCAATAACCTGCAGGGCTGCCGGGAATTTTCACGACTGATGCCGGAGGTCAGGGTAAATCTGGTTTATGCCTTGCCCGGCGCCGTTAGCGGCAGGCAAGTTGCCGCCGTTGATGGTAGGATAACGGTGGTCAGGGGTTATCCCTTTGCCTCCGGTTCGCCTGACTGGGGGGCCTCTGATCACATGGCCAGGCTGATTATCGAGGCGCGTAAATACAACCCGGGCGTCAATGCCGGCATCAATTTCAAATGCAATAGTGAAATAATCATCCTTGTAAAAAAGTATGCCATGGAGAACAACCTCGTGTTCGGGTGGATTGACCGGACCAGGGAACCGGCCGATGTTTCTGCCCGGGACGGCAGCTCAATGCCATGGAAGATCAAACAATTAGTTGACCAGGCCGGGCGTCTACCTGATATTTTTTATGAGGGAGACGGATGGGGCAAAGAGCCGCTCTTTGTTTTACTTGGAATAGACGCCGTCAGTGTGGTTAAGAAGGCCACGGATATTGCCAGGAAATATAAACAGCAAAAAGCAAAGACCGGGTGATTGATTAATTTCACATAAACAATTGAGGCTCCCATGGCCGCTGCTGCTGATAATATAGAGTTGATAAACAGGATACTGAGGCTGAAAGAGCAGCGTAACGCCGTCATCCTTTCTCACAATTATCAAAGGCCGGAAGTGCAGGATATCGGCGATTTCGTCGGTGATTCGCTGGAATTGAGCCGCAAGGCGGCTGCCACCGAGGCAGCGGTTATCGTATTTTGCGGCGTACATTTCATGGCTGAGACGGCGTCCATCCTTTCCCCCGGCAAGACCGTGCTGCTGCCCGATGCGGAATCGGGATGCCCGATGGCGGACATGATCACTGCCGACGCTCTGGTTAAGAAAAAACAGGAAATGCCCGGTGTACACGTGGTCTGTTACGTAAATTCTTCGGCGGCCGTCAAAGCGGAATCAGAGGTCTGCTGCACTTCTGCCAACGCGGTCAGGGTAGTCGAAAGTGTGGGCCCGGGTGAAATACTTTTTGTGCCTGACCAGTACCTGGGGCATTACGTTTCCACGCAGACTAAGCGGCCAATGGTTTTGTGGCCGGGGTTCTGCCCGACGCATTTAAAAATTAAACCCGAGGATATCATCTCGAACAAACAGAAATATTCTGGTTCGGTTGCGCTGGTTCATCCTGAATGCAGGCCTGAGGTTACCGCCGTGGCCGACCACGTGCTTTCAACCGGCGGCATGCTGAAATTCGCGGGGCAAACCAATGCTAAAATTCTCATAATCGCAACTGAGGTGGGTATTTTACACAGGTTGCAGAAAGAAAATCCCGGCAAGACCTTCATCCCGGCCAATGCCAAAGCCCTGTGTCCCAATATGAAAAAAATTACCCTGGAGAAGATTTTATGGGCGCTTGAGGACATGCAGCCGGAGATCAGGGTGCCGGAGGATATCCGGATCCGCGCAAGGACGGCGGTTGACAGGATGCTGGCGGCCTGATTTTGCTGTATGGCCGTAATGCGGTAGTATTTTAAGGGCGGTGCATGATGAGAAAAGTTTATATGGACAATGTCGCGGCCACCCCTTTGCTGCCTGAAGTCAGGGAGGCCATGCTCCCATTCATGGGTGCAGATTTCGGCAATCCCCAGTCATTGCATTCCTGGGGCGATGCGGCCAGGGATGCTGTTGAGGAAGCGCGCGGGCAGGTAGCCGCACTGATAGGCGGGGTAGCCGAGGAGATAATCTTTACCGCCAGCGGTACCGAGGCCAACAACATGGCGCTTAAAGGCAT
>CAIMUM010000202.1 GCA_903844685.1 uncultured Dehalococcoidia bacterium | reverse complement strand
TAAAAGCAATCATGTGGCCGGGAGGGGCGATCGTATTATCAAAATTGGTTTGAATAAATACCTGCAGAGGGAGCCCAACACCGGGAATATCCCAGGTCGAAAGATATACAGGCTCAGTGAACAGCGACTTTTTGCCCGCTATCGTGAATCCGATAGAAGCACTGGTTTCATCCACCAGGGTCCGCATGTGCTGCAGCCATCCCTCTGGAAGGGCCTCATCATCATCCGAGAAGAGCTTAACCATCTCCCAGATAGGCAAAGCCATTACAACCCTGGGTGCGACGTATTCCCCCCTTTCCGTGATGACCTTTATCATACCGCTTTTGCTGGCAATGACCTTCTTAACAGATGTCCCGTATTCGAATTTAACGCCTGCTTCAGCAGCAGCATCCGCCTGTGCCATAGTCATAGTACCGACACCACCAAGCGGCATACGCACATTGCCCGTATTGCCATGGCCGCCACCTCGTATTATTTCCTCACGGTAAATGGAAACAAATTCACCCATCGAGACGATTTCAGGTTTGCTCAGCGTACTCTGTATCATCCCCATTATATTGAAATATTCGACTATTTTGGGGGAAGTGACCTTCTCTTTCATGAATTCCGCCAGCGAAACCTTATCAAGACGGTCTAGCTCTGCATCAGACATGGTAGCAAAGCTTGTTATTAATGTAACGACATCCTCTTTCTCCTTATCGGACATATTGAAGTAATCCGTTGCATCAAGCCATTTTCCCTCGTCATACACCATCATGCCCTCTAAAGTCCTTGTCCAGGCAATTTCCTTGCCCACCTTGCGTAAAAGGTCAGCGACCGCTGATTTCTCACCGTTATCAACACAGTGTGTCCCCGAGTCCAACCTCCACCCACCCGGCAGCACCCTTGTCTTGGCACGCCCACCCGGCATTTTGCTTTTCTCCAGGACAAGTGTCTTCAAACCATTTCGCTGAAGCAATCCTGCAACTCCAAGGCCGGCAATACCAGCGCCGACAACTATTACGTTATAGTCACTCATTGTATACTCCTTCTGTTTATATCAAAGACAGCCTTAATCTCATCATATAAATTTAGCTTCTTGACTATACCCAACAATGTAAGCGGCTGCCCGGCCAATACTATTTATTCAACTCTTTAAGAATTTCTCCACCCTTCGTATGGTCTATATCCAAAAGAGGTTCTTCATTGAGATAAATGCTTTCATTTCCCTTAATTATGCTCATTGCACAAGGAAAGCCAAAAACAACCGGGGACCCATACGTCTTAGAACCTGTCAAGGTGAATTTCCCAATAAATGTTTCTAATGTTCCTCCCCTTAATACACTCATTACCTTATCTGGGTCGGTTGTACCAGCCATCTGGCATGCCTCAAGGTAATGACCCATACTGGTAACCCCCACACCAAATGCTCCTACATACGGCTCTTTACCTGCATATTTCGCTTTATAAGCCTCCCTTATCCTATTAGCCATGTCCAGGTATCTTGGGGCAACGGTTACTTTCTTCAATACCCAGGGATAACAATAATCCCCGCAGATATTTTGCATAGCTTCTTCGCTACCTGCAATTCCCTTGACGATACTAATATCAAGTATTGCGGCAGTTGATCCAATAGGCCATTTATATCCCATCTGAGTACGCTGTTTTGCCATCAGTCCCACATCCAGCGGCGTTCCGATGCTAAAAAGCACGTCAGATCCCAGGTCAGCCATTTTAGTTATATAAGCAGTAAAATTCGTAGTTCCCAAAGGATATCCTACGCGTACGCTTTTAATACCGTAGGTTTTCCCAAGGGCTTCGTCAATAGGGCCGTATGTTTTCTCAACATCAACATTCCCACCACTGGCGTATACCCAGCATAATGTTTTAGCCTCCGGGAATGCATGCATTACAGCCATTGCCTGGTATTCGCCCATCTCGAAAGAAGGAAACCCGAATATTGAGTACGGATCCCTTGCGGCATTGTAAGTCCCCTGGCTTATAGTACTGGAATTTAGAATTACTTTGTCGGGAGTTGTGACAGACGCTACTAATGGGTACCCGACGCCAAAATAGCTGACAATAGCCTTGACGTTTTTGTCATATACTAGGCTTCTTGCCGCTGCCGCGTCGGATGACGGATTAATCCCATCGCCATCGGCAAAATACAGTTCGACTTTATATTTGTCGTCGCCGATTTTAAGCCCACCGTCCTCATTGATCAAATCTGTGTAAATTTGCATGACGGGTCTTATCGCCAGACCCCAGTAGCTTGCCATCCCTGTAAAAGGCATCACTGCCCCGATTTTTAATACTTTTGCTTCAGCAGGCGACTGTGCTACTGGGGTTGCACATGCAGAAATGGCAATGAGTACTATTGCAAGTACCATAGAAGTCAATAATTTATATTTTCCTGACATAATACTCCTCATTAATCCATTTGAATTATTTATATTTACCGGGATTATACCTTGACGGTATAATCCCGATGTAAATTATTGCTTTATCGTACTTATTTTGGTGACTTGGATTTGGCAAGCTCCTCGTCCCTTAGCTGCCTTTTCAGGATTTTCCCCATCGGGTTTACAGGCAACTCATCGCAAAACTCGATATACCTGGGAACAGCATAAGCATCCAGCTTATCTTTGCACAGGGTTATAATTTCTTCAGCAGTTACCTTTCCCTTAAAACCTTCCTTCAACTTGATGAAAGCTTTCACCCTGTCGCTTCCTGGCCTCTCCGGGTCTGGAACTGCAATAGCGGCAGCCATATCAACACCGGGATGCTCATAAAGCACCCTGTCCACAAGTATGGTATAAACTTTCATACCGGATACGTTTGCCATGTCTTTTATGCGGTCAGTGATGTAGAAGTAACCATCCTCATCCATCCGCACAATGTCACCCATGGGAAGCCAGCCATCAATCAACCCGCTTCCAGGTGTCGGCCAATAACCCCTCATTATTTGAGGCCCACGCACCCATAACTCCCCCTCTTCTCCCGAATCAATCTCCTTCCCTGTTTGGGGATCAACAATCTTTACTTCCGTGTCAGGAAAAGGCACCCCAATAGACCCGTGTTTCTTTTCCTTGACCAATTCACTTGACGCCAGATTGGCATGCGTACCTCCTCCAACTTCTGTAGCGCCATAAGAGTCACCGATGTAGGCGCCTGTCTCTTCTTTGAACCGGTCAGTAAGTTCTTTTCGCAGAGGTGAAGTGGAAGATGTAAACATGGTACTCATCTTGCCCAGATTCATGTCTAGCAGCTTGGCATACTGCTGCGGCACGCACGAGCAGACAGTGGGCTGGTTGTTTTTCAATATACTGGCGACGGTCTTCAGGTCTCTCGGGTCGGCCACTATGTAAACCTCAAAACCCATAGACACGTTGAAATGTGTAATCGTCATACCCATCTGGTGAAATAGCGGGACAGCTACCAGCCAGGAACATATACCTTTCATCATATCCGCAAGCGGGCCTAGTGCCCATGTCAGGTGCCTCAGGTTGGCAAGCTTACTTGCATGAGTCAACATGACTCCTTTGGGTTCGCCGGTAGTACCTCCGGTGAATATCAATTCTGCTACGTCTTCATCGGGGTTAATATTTACCTTAGGGGCCTCGGGAGAATACTTTTTTAGCAGGTCGAGAAAATGATAGGTGCCAGGAATCCTCGCAGGTTCCTTTGATTCCGTCAGTAAATCATCCAGCGAAGTAACTATGATCCTATTCAGCCGGGTCTTATCTTTGATTTTCTTAACGATTTCCATGGCACTGTCCATGCAGATGAGCGTCTCGGCCCCCGAGTCGCTTATTTCTCTCAGCAGTTCTTCTCCCTTGTGTAATGTGCTGCACGGCACGTGTATAGCGCCGGTCTTCAATATACCGAAATCGCTTATGATAAACTGTGGGCTGTTGTGCAAATAGCTTGCAACACGGTCTCCGTGTTTTACACCGAGGTCTGCTAGAGCGTGTGCAAACCTGTCTGTAAGCTCTTTCAGCTTGACAAAGGTAGTCACCTTGTCCATGAAATGAACTGCAGGGTTGTCAGGATAATCCCTGGCGCTGTTTTCAAGTATCGAGAAAAGGGGCTCTTTGGGATAAGGCTTCAGCGACTCGGGTAGTACAAATGAACCTTGTCCCCCAACGTCGTATTGTTTAAGCCATGGTTTGTCAGCTACAGATGCCATATCAACCTCCCGTCAAATGACCTAGCCATATTATATATCTTTGCAGGTTTGAGTAGAAGAAGTGGTTTGGGAATATCAGTACTCTGTAGCCTTGAATATTATCCTATTGGTCGTGATATTTATTCTTCCTCGACCCGCACCCAGCACGTATACCACTTCTCAAATCAGTCACTCCTACAAAATAACGTTTTCATCGGTATGTACTATCATCCATGATAAAAACCTCCAGTCTAAGGACTGATTTTCGGGGGCACGGTAGTATGCCGATTACTAACAGGCGTCGCTGACCTGCCCCAATAACGCTACCACCGATTACTTCGTTATCCCGGTTAAAATGGCCTCCGGGGCCGGTGGTTGGTAATTCCTTGCGCTGTGTGGTCGGATTTGATTATATTCTCTCCGCCACTGGTTAATCAATACCTTCGCTTCTGCCATCGTAGTGAATATTTCCCGGTTCAGTACTTCATCTCGCATCTTCCCATTGAAGGATTCGATATACCCGTTCTCCCAAGGGCTCCCCGGCTCGATAAATAAAGTCTTAACTCCCAAGCCAGTCAGCCATTTCCTCACCACCCGCGCCGTAAACTCCGGCCCATTGTCGGAACGGATATGCTCCGGAATACTTCTGAAAACAAACAAGTTGAAAAGCTGGTCGATGACGTCATCTGCCTTAATCTTCCGGTTCACCAGGGTTGCCAGGCACTCCCGGGTGTATTCGTCGATAATGTTCAATACCTTGAAAGCCTTACCATTAATAGTGCGGTCCATCATGAACCTCTGCCCGTGCAGTTAACAGATTATATTTTTCAGAAGTGGTGGTCCTTGAGAGATAGGTAAAGTAGATAGAAACCAACTTCATTAATTACAACAATTGAACGTGAGATTGCGCTTGTAAAGAGCAGCTTTTGACGTTCCCCTCTTATGAGAAGCGGAAAATCGATGAACTGAAGTTTCACCGACCGTCGGACACTTATTATGCAGATGCTGAATTACAGCGGCAATTTTGATTCAAATTGATCGCTATATGATAGGCCTTATTGACTGAGATTAAGTCACCAGTAAGTTAAGGCTCTTCTATGGTTTCAATATCAATACCTGCTTGAGTGCCATGGCATCTGTATAATGTGCAGGTATTTGTTGCCCATTATTCCACAATTCAGCCTGGTCGCCGTAGTACGGGCTTAAATAATGGCCGGATTGTCCAGCCGGACTAATCAAGGTCATTGTGCTGATGTCAGACATATCAACAACTATCCGGATAGCTCCCCCCTCCAGCATATCAAAGGGATTGGCCTTTACCCAGTAGCCTGAATTTATAGTCCAGTCGTCCCCCGGATGTGGCATAGGATTTAAGTTAAGGAATGGCAGCACACTACCCAGAGGATGTTTGATGGTCATCGTATGAACCTTACCCCATTCCCAGTTCTTAGGATCGTTACCCAGGCGTTTCGTCAAATCAGCTACAGCATCGTTCACGCTTTTCAAAATCATATCGTCACGGGTCTCACTGTAATTATCTGTTGATACATCGTCCCATAAAGGATGATTATTATCGCCCATAATATTGTCAAGACAGATAGTGAAGAACCCTGAGCCGGTACCGGCTATCTGATCATTGAAAAGCTTTTGACCGATTTTATTTATAAAAGTGTTCTGCATCAAATGTAGATAGAATGAGTTAAATAACGTTGCCTGAGGGCTATCGATATCTATCGAGTAATTCCAGTCTTTTAACATCAACATATAAGGTTTCAAAGCGGTGATTCCATCGCATACTCTTATTATATGAGGGACCCATCTAATCGCCACATTGGAAACAGTATCCAGTTGTATTTTACGTACGTCATCAACGCTAAATTTATCCTTGCTGTTAACTATTGCCTGGAAACGGGTTGCCCTCTCCCACGGCAAATAACAAACCCCATAATAATTTTCCCACTTGGGTATCTGGTTAAATGATGCGAGATATCCCGCATCAGGATTGTAGTCGTAAGGATGGTCTTCAAACGGGACGTAACCTGTCCAATCGTACTCGCCTTTTTCACCCGGCCTTGGTATCGGATTGTCGCCGGACTTTCTGATGGGAAATGTCGAGATGAATTGATAACCTATATTACCGTCTACATCGGCATAACCCCAGTTAAAAGTTGCGCCGCGGGCACCACTACAAGCTTGACGGAATTGGACAAAGTTCTCGGCTTTATTAAGCTTGAAGAATCCCTGAAGCATTTGGTTATTCGGCTGGAATCCGCTCCATGAAAAGGCACAGTTTTTCGGCGAATTGGGCATCACATCAGATATAATCGGACCATGACGACTTATCTTGACTTGAAACGGCTCTTCTTTAATTCCTTCTTTTGTTTTTATCTTTAATGTCTCATTAACGATAGTGAAATCTCTGTAACCGTCTTCTGTCATATACTGGTCCTGATTATCAGGATTCAGTGTTTCGGTAAAGAAATCATAATTATCAGCGCCTCCAGCCGTGGCACTCCAGGCAATATGACCGTTAAATCCCAGAACATGAATTCCGGGCACACCTGGTACCGAGCCGCCAATAACGTCGTATGATCCACCCTTTAGATGTATCAGATAAAACAGGGAGGGGACAGTAGCCTCAAGATCAGGACTACCCGAAAAAATAGGTTTGCCCGTTGTAGTACGTGAACCGGAAAATATCATCCAGTTGCTGGCACGGACGCGCATCGGTAGCAAAGAGTCAAAATCTTCATCCGCATTTGATTCCCCTTGAGAAATATTCATATCGGATAAGTCCCAGTTTGCTGCAGTCGGTCCAGCATTCGAATCTGGTGATACTGTTGGCATAGATGATGGATAGGTAGGTATCAGATATTTCAGTAAATCACCTCCGGATTTGGCCGTAACTTGATAAAGGGTCAATTTTTGGTTCCAATTAACAAATCTGAATGCCAATATCAATCCACAAGCAATGCTGTCTTGCGGTTTCCACAACTGCGGTTTTGCACCCAGTATGACGTATTCGCAGGGAAGATATTTAACCGTATTTATATAGGTGTTTACTCCACTGGTATAAGCATCGAGCAAGGTCTTATCTTCAGCAGAGAACTCCGCGTATTGAGCTTCGGCAAGACGATAAAGACCCATAGTCTTATAAAATTTATCCATATTTAAAGCTTTGTCACCCACAAGCGAGGAAAGTTCACCCCTGACTGCAAGGCGGGTGAGGTCCATCTGAAACATCCGTTCCCTGGCTGTGATATAGCCCTGCGCAAAAAATAAGTCAGCATCATTTTGGGCGAATATATGAGGTATGCCATGCTCGTCTGTCCGTACTTCTACCTGCGCCGTAAGGCCATCCAGTTTTTCTATGCCTGAGTAGGATGGCTGGGGAAGCCTGAAGAATACCTGCCATGCAATCACGAAGACAATGAGCAAAGCCAGTAATATGCTGCCAGTGATAACCAGAACTTTGACTTTCTTTGTTTTCATTATCATACCTCCTGCCACTTTGCTATTAAATATATTTTTAGAATTAGTTCAATGAATTAATTCATCTAATGTGTTATAATATCAGCATGGATAGTGTTTGTCAATGCTCCAAATTGTTTATGCGTATCAATAGACCACCAATGTAAAAAATTAGTGTGTTAAAATAACAAGACGAAGCGTAAAAATTAGGATTTAATTACCGTGGAAAGGAAAAAGATAACCAAGAGGAAAAAACAGGCAATAGCAACGCAGCGTAAAATTTTCAACGCTGCACTCCAGCTCTTTCACAAAAAGGGGCATGATCAAGTAACCATAAATGACATTTGTAAAAAAGCAGGCGTCTCCGTTGGGACTTTCTATGTGTATTTCAAATCTAAGGACTTGGTTATCCTTGAAATTTATTACACAGCTCAGAGAACTTACGCTGAATATATTGCTAATGAGTTGGTCAAATATGAAAGCCCGGTTGAAAAGCTTCTACTTCTCGCAAGAAAAATTATGCAGTTTACAAGTGAGCTTGGAATAGATAATGTTCAAGTCCTCTATCGCTCACAGATAAATCCAACTCTTGATCCATCGGCTGCCGCCTTGAGAGAATTGCAGTTACATACATTACAGCAGCTCATCGCAGATGGGCAGACTAAGGGAGAAATCGGCACTGAATATGACGTTGAGCATATTGTTAAGTTGATTTATCACTACGGTCATGGCATTGTTTACGATTGGTGTCTTGCAGATGGTAAATTCGATCTGGTTCAGGAAAGTGAAGTGCTATCCAACTTAATTATTAAAAGCCTCCGCCCCAGGGATAATTGAGCAATACTGCATATACGTCGGTCAACGTGACCTCCGATGAGTAATTGCCGTAGTGCTGGAATAAGCTTTTTACTCTCAAATAGAAGTTCGTGAACTGTCCACAATGGCCGTATAGCTAAAAAATAACCATAAAATAGCCACACTGAACCGTTGCCCGTGCAGTTACTGCGGTACGTAATTCTTTAAATTAATAAAAATTAGACAGAGGAGTGGAAAGTGATGAACGCGTGGAAGTAGCTTCATTTAGCTTCGAATAATTTCTTAACAATTTACCATTGAACAAACATCGGCATGACCACGTGGTCATAATTGTCGGTACCCACGGGACGGATGACGCCCGGGTTGGATGGCGTCGATACTTCCAGCGATACCTGCGCCTGCTTGACTACGGAGAGCACGTCGGCTAAGTAGCGGGCGTTGAAGGCTATCTTGGCCGCCTCGCCGTCCACCAGTGCGTCTATCTCGCCGATGTTGTCGCCTATCTCGTCGGCGCGGGCGGAGATGGTTATCTTGCCGGCCTCCACCGTGGCGCCCGGTGTTACGATTACCCTGGCGATGCCGCTGCCGTCGCGGGCGAAGATGGCGGCCATCTTGATAGCCCGCAGGAACTCGGCCACGTCGATGCGCGCCTTGGTGCCGTAGGTCTGCGGTATGAGTTGCGAATAGTTGGGGAAATTGCCCTGTATGAGCTGCGAGACCATCTCGATGCCCTTCAGCTTGAAGAGCACCTGGCTCTTCTGCGAATTGAGCGTTATCTCTATCTCCTGGTCCTCGTTGCCCATCAGGCGGTTAAGCTCGTGGTAGGCCTTGGCCGGGATGATCATGGCAACCTTTTCCTTGACCGGCTCGATAAGGTTGGCGCGATGCACGGCCAGCCTGAAGCCGTCGGCGGCGGCCATGGTGAGCTTGCTGCCTTCAAACTCGGTCTGCACGCCGGTCAGCACAGGACGTGACTCCTCAGTTGCGGCGGCGAACGCCACCTGGTTAATGGCCAGCTTGAGGTCCTCGGCCTTCACCTTAGTACTGAAATCGTCGCCTACCTGTGGTATGGGAGGGAAATCGGCCGCGTCGAGCCCGTTGATACGGGCCTCGTAACGACCGCACTTGAGTTCCAGCGTGTGATGCTTGAGGTTGAGGCTGATAATGTCGCTGGGCAACGAGCCTACAAACTCGGTTAGCACGCGGGCAGGGATGGTGATGGATCCCTCGTTCTCTATCTTGGCGCCGATCCAGCAGCTTATGGCGATCTCCAGGTTGGTGGCGGCTAACTTGAGCTGCGACTGGTCGGTGGTTATCAATACATTCTGCGTGATGGGTAGAGTCGTCCTTGACGCCACTGCCCTGCCTATAATGCCGAGGCCTTTATTAAGATTTTCCTGCAGACACGACAGCTTCATAGAATTCCCCCCTAACTATAGTGCCCAAAGTATACAGTGACATTTTTTGTAAGTCAATGGCCTGAAATAATATATGCTGTGTTGCGGTTACTCTAAACAACGATATATAGTGTTATAAATATTTTTATTTCCGCGACCGGACAAAGGAGGACGCCATGCTGCCACTCAAAGGCCTGAAGGTGCTGGATTTCAGCCACGCCGCCGATGGCCCCACCTGCGGGCTGATGCTGGCCCAGGCGGGTGCGAACGTGATCAAGATCGAGCCCCTGCAGGGCGACCCCTACCGCCGCGGCCTGGCCGTCGCCGCCTTCTACAACGCCAACCGCAATAAGCGCGGCCTGGCCCTCAACCTGCAGTCGCCCCAGGGCAAGGAGATAGCCCACAAGCTGGCCTCGACAGCCGATATCATCGTCGAGAGCTTTACCCCCGGCGTCGCCGACCGGCTGGGCATCGGCTACGCAGAGATCGACACGCTCAACCCCCGCATCATCTACTGCTCGGTTTCAGGCTTCGGCCAGAGCGGACCCTACAGCCAGCGCCCGGCCTATGACCCCGTCATACAGGCCATGTCCGGCTTTATGGCCACCACCGGCGAAGCGGGCCGTCCGCCGGTGCGCGTGGGGCCCGGCGTTATCGGTCTGGGCGCGGCCTTCATCGCATCCTGGGGAATCGCGCTGGCCGTTATCGCGCGGCAGCAGACGGGCAAAGGCCAGCATATCGACGCGGCCTTCTTCGATACCGCGGTCTTCTTTATGAGCTTCATCATTGCGGGCTATTCCATTTCCGGCTTCACCTCGCCCAAGATGGGCTCGGCCAACCCGGTCTTCGTGCCTTACCAGTGTTTCGACACGGCCGACCGCTATGTCTTCATCGGCGTCACAAACGACCGCTTCTGGCAGGCCTTCTGCAGCGCGCTCGGCTTCGAGCGGCTGGGCAGCGACGACCGCTACAGGACCGCTGAAGGCCGGCTGCTCCACCGCGAGGAACTTCTGGCTGAAGTGACCGCCGAATTAAAGAAATTCCTCAGCAGCGAGATACTGGCGAAGCTGGAGGCTGCGGCTGTGCCCTGCGCCCCGGTTAAGGAGGTGCCAGAGATCATCAACGACCAGCAGGTGCTGGCACGGGGTATGCTTCTGGAAATGCAGTACCCGGGCACGGACAGCATGAAGCTGACCACCATTCCCTTCAAAGCCTCGGAAATGGAGACGCCTGAGCCGCTCAGGGCGCCGCTACTGGGAGAGCATACAGGGGAGATACTGGCGGAGCTCGGCTATGATAAAGCAGCTATTGACTCACTTGAGCATAAGGGGGTAATCATTAGGGGTTAACCATGGAGATTATACCGGCCATCGACCTTAAAGGCGGGAAATGCGTGCGCCTCTACCAGGGCGATTATAGCAAGGAGACTGTCTTCTCGCATGATCCCGTGGCCACGGCGCTCAAGTGGCAGGAGAAAGGGGCCAAAAGGCTGCACCTGGTGGACCTGGACGGTGCGGCCGCCGGCGAGGTACGTAATTCACAGGCCATCGAAAATATCGTGAAGAACACCAGCCTGGCCGTGGAGCTGGGCGGCGGCATCCGGCGTGAAGAGGTCGTTGAGCAGCTTATCAAGCTCGGCGTGCAGCGGGTCATACTGGGTACTGTGGCAGTCGAACAGATGGAACTGACCAGGCGCATCATCAGGCGCTTCGGCGAGGCCATCGTCATCGGTATCGACGCCCGCGACTCCTATGTAACCACGCACGGCTGGCTGAAGGTTTCAGCCATGACGGTGCTGGAGCTAAGCACTATGATGGCGGGCATCGGGGCCAAGCGCATTATTTATACAGATGTAAAGCGGGACGGCACGCTCACCGAGCCCAATTTCGAGGTCACCGCCGAGCTGGTCAGGAACCTCAAAATACCTGTCATCGCCTCCGGCGGCATCTCATCACAGGAGCATATCAGGAAGCTGGCTAAGCTGGGCGTGGAAGGCGCCATCATCGGCAAGGCGCTCTATACCGGCGATATTGACCTGGCTGAAGCTCTGGCGGTATCCTGATTACCCGGGCTGTTTTTTTAACCAGGAGCTATTATGTTGAAATTTGATGATAAAGGGCTTATCCCTGTTATCGTGCAGGATGCAAAGGACGGCGCCGTGCTGATGCTGGGCTACGCCAGCAGGGAATCCCTCCGGCTGACGCTGGAGAAAGGAGAGATGGTATTCTGGAGCCGCAGCCGCCAGGAGCTCTGGCGCAAGGGCAGCACCTCGGGCAACGTGCTGAGGGTGAAATCCATCTCCAAGGACTGCGACTCGGACGCCCTGCTGGTCAAAGCCGAGCCCGCCGGCCCCACCTTCCACACAGGCGAGCGAAGCTGTTTTTTCACGGGATTCGAAAAAGCCGATTTAATGTAGGGGCGGGTTTTCAAAGGTTCTCATATAACACTATTGACGACCTCCATGATAAAAGCGATAATAGAATTGCTTAGCCCACTTATGGCGTATCCCTTGTTTTGAGGGAAGGGAGGAGAGAACTATGGTTACCATAGAGCTCCTTCAGGTGATCGTATCGCTGACTTTAGTGGTACTTGATCTCCTAACCTTACTGCATAAGTAAGGCACAGCGGGGTGGTTGTCATGGTACGTGGCAACCACCTACTTTTACCTTCAAATCGCTTTCCAGCGATACGATCACCAATAACTATTTCCATTTTCTTGGCCTACCTATTTGCTGAACACTTGGCCTGCCTTCGCTTAGTTTTGCCCTCTTTAATCTACTCTTTACTCGTTCATATTCCCGCTTCTTATCAGCTTTAGTCATTGAATAAGCGGGTAATTTAGGTATATCGAATCTGGCAGTAGGTATTCGTTTAGCTTCTTGACTGCTCCTGATTAATTGTTCCCAATCGCCATACGGGAATGCTATGCCTGCTTTCTGTGCAGGCGTGATATCGTTGCCGTCTTTAGATAGTGTTTCATGTGGTCGCATATAGTTGTAATGTACAAAGAAGCCATCGAGAATGAGTTTTGCAGTATCAACACTTTTCAAATCCCGCATTATCTTGGTACGTGCCTTGATTGTACCCTGCATCCGTTCAATGATGTTGTTGTTTGGCTTAGATGCAAACTTCTCAACTCTAACGTGTCTTGTACCTGCACCGAATGTTGACGGAATAGCCCGAATATAGCCCTCTAAGTGGTCGGTCATAATAGACTTTGGTATTCTACCAGAGCGTTGATATGCTTCTTCTAATACTTCATGGATATCCTCCATCCACCTATTTGGTGATAGCTTGGAAGCTAATAGGAAGCGTGTTTTAACATCAATTACGTCGAGTAGCCAGTATTGTTTGCCTGCAATGTCAATGACTGTTTCATCGGCACACCATACATAGCCAGCTTCAGGATGATAGTTTTCAGTTATCTTTATAGCGTCTTTGGTAAACCGCTCAATCCAGTTATAGACCGCAAAATCAGATACATCTAAATTATATATCTGTTTTAACTCTTGTTTGATATTGTTAATAGACATTCCCCTGTAATACATAGAAACCGCAGCAGATACAGCACTTACGGGGGTTTTCATGTGAACCAACGCATCTTTCATATTGAATCTCTTATTACATGACCGGCAAAGGAAATATTGCTCGCCTGTATTAGTACCATCTTTTACGATGTTACTTGAGTTGCAGTATTTACAGGTTAATTCACTCACTAAGTATTCCACCTTTGTATTCTACAATATGTTTGCTCTACGATTGACAGAATTGATATAATAGTCATTGCTATTCATCCTTTGGGAGGCTGGTACGATGAAATACGTATTTGCCATCGCTATTTTGGCTTGTGTCCTTATTTGTACCATTACGGTTTACAACCTTATCACTCAAACAAGTAAGGCCAGCGAAAATACTACTGATTTTCCTAATCCCATTTTCAAGTCGTTGGACATAGATATGACAGGAAAAGTAGTCCTTGCTTTTTTCACTGTGGGCGTTGCTTGGGCACTTGGAAAACTTTACCAATTCCTTAAAAAACAGAACACTAAATACAATTAATCCCATCAAACTCAGAAGTAACACAATATACGGGTAATCACGACTAAGACTAATAAGGATTATTGTTAATACTGCAATATCCAGAGTTAGCAGCAAGATAATAACTCGACTAAACCATAACCTTATTTTGGTCATGGCCTACCCCCCCCCACTTAGATAAGAAATTGGCGGATTACTTATCAATAAGGTTATATGAGAACCTTTTCAAACCCGCCCGATAGCGGGCGCACCTGAAGGTACGCCCCTACACAGAATACGGGGAGGTTGACATGGCAACGAATAATCCTGATATCCAGAAATTCAAGGACAGGAACGCCTTTATGCTCAAGGGCCCCCTGGCAAAGAAGGGTTACGACTGGTGGTGGCACTCTTTCACAGCCGTGAATAAAAAGACCGGCGAGCGCAGACCCTTTTTCATCGAGTACTATATCACCAACCCCGCCCTGGGCGGTGACAAGCCCATACTCGGCCAGCTTCAGTCCAACAGGGAGAAAGGCGTACGGCCGTCCTACGGCATGGTTAAGGCCGGCTGCTGGGGTGAAAAGCACTGCCAGGTGCACAACTTCTACGGCATCAGCCAGGTTTCGGCCTCCTTCAAAGAGATGGACGTGAAAATCGGGGATAACGTAGCCACGGACGCTATGCTCAAGGGGTCGGTCTCCCTCACGCCGCAGGAGGCACAGGAGCACCCGGAGTACATGAGCGACGCAGGCGCGCTCAGCTGGGACCTGAAAGTCGATAAGGTGCTGAGCTACCCGGTGGGCTACGGCGCCTCGAAATTCTTCCGCTGGCTCAACGCCTTCGACATGTTCTGGCATGTCGCGGGCATGAAATGCTTCTATTCAGGCAAGGTCACCTGCAACGGCGAGGAGTTCGAGGCTATACCTGAGGAATGCTACGGCTACCAGGATAAGAACTGGGGACGGGACTTCACCTCGCCCTGGGTCTGGCTGAGCTGCAATAACTTCGTCAGCGAAAAGACCGGCAAGAAGATGGAG
>CAIMUM010000201.1 GCA_903844685.1 uncultured Dehalococcoidia bacterium | reverse complement strand
GCTATCGGGACCAGGTATAATAATGCCCGGCTCATACAGGAGCGTATCGAGGCCAGGGCGGGCCGGACCATAGTGGAGATATGTTGAATATACAGCGTAATATTAGAAAAGTGGCTGTCTTGGTCGTGATCTTATTCATCCTGGCGGGCGCCTTATCGCCTGCGTGCACACCAACGGCGTCACCGGCAAAAACCGAGGTCATGATCTTTGCCGCCATGAGCTTAAAACAGCCGCTCAGCCAGGCGGCCCCGCTGTTCGAGGCGGAGAATCCGGAGGCCGTATTGAAATTCAACTTCAGCGGCAGCGGGACTCTTGCCGAGCAGATTGCCTACGGTGCGGCGGCTGACGTATTTGCTTCCGCAGGTATGAAAGAGATGGATACGCTCGCTGAAAAGGGCCTGATTGACAAGGATACCAGGCGGGTCTTCGCGGCTAATTCGCTGGTTTTGATCGCGCCGCTTGATCACAGCGAGGCTTTACATGGCTTTAGCGACCTGGTGCTGCCGCAGGTCAGGCGCATCGCCGTGTGCGATAGCAAGCTGACGCCGGCCGGCCTATATGCCAATGAAGCTTTTAAATATTACGGGATAGGGGATAATATCTCGGGCAAGCTTATCCCCAGCGCCCAGGTGGCCCAGGTATGCGATTACACGGTGCGCGGGGAAGTCGATGCCGGGGTGGTTTACCTTACCGATTACCTGGCCAGGAAGAGCGAGTTGGCTTTGATTGAGCAGGCCCCGGCAGCAGCACACAGCAAGATCGAATACCCTGCCGCGGTTATGAACAACAGTGTCAATAAAGGCTATGCAAACAGATTCATCAGTTTTTTATGCTCGGAGAAATGTGGCAAAATACTGTCCGATTACGGATTTAAGACCGTGACCGCAGGCAATTGACGGGTATGGAACAGGTGCTTTTTTCAGTCAGGCTGTCGTTCCAGGTCGCCATCATCGCGACCATATTCTCCGTCATCTTCGGTTGCGCCTTCGCCTACCTACTGGCGCGCAGGAATTTTTACGGTAAGGAACTCGTCGATGTCGTGCTGACTCTGCCGCTGGTATTGCCGCCCACGGTCACCGGCTATATATTGCTGGTGCTCTTCGGCGCCAGGGGGCTTCTGGGTGGTTATATATACAGCCTCACGGGCTATACACTGATGTTCACATGGCAGGCGGCGGTGCTTTGCTCATTTATAGTTTCCCTGCCGCTGATGATCAAAACCACCCGCGCGGCTTTCGAATCTGTGGATGAGAAGCTGCTGCAAGCCTCATATATCATGGGCTACTCCGAGTTGCACACATTTTTCCGCATACTGCTGCCTCTCTCGCGCAGGGGGTTGTACGCGGGGGCCATACTGGCCTTCGCGCGCGCGCTGGGTGAATTCGGGGCCACGCTCATGCTGGCCGGCAACATCGAGGGCAAAACGGACACCATGCCCCTGGCGATTTATGCCGACGTTGCCAGCGGCGACTGGAACAGGGCCTGGGGCATGGTGCTGCTGTTCACGCTTATCTCCGCCGTGTTCCTTTACACGGCTAATAAACTGGCGGGAAAACAGCGATGGGCTTAGAGCTTAAGATACAGACGCGCTTGCCCGGCTTTGAACTGGACGTAGAATGGAGTATGGGCAGCGAACTTGTCGTGCTCTTCGGCTACTCCGGTTCAGGCAAGAGTATGACGCTCCGTACCATTGCAGGTATCCAGCGGCAGGACAGCGGTTACATACGCCTCAACGGCCGCCCGCTTTTCAGCAGCGGGCATAATATCAACTTAGCGCCGCAGGGCAGGTTGGTGGGTTATGTATTCCAGGACCTGGCGCTGTTTCCCCATATGACGGTGGAGGGCAATATCGTTTACGGGGCCAGGGGAATGGACAGGAGGGCAGCCAAAGACAGGGCTGCCGAGATGATGGAGCTTTTCCAGCTTTCTGCCCACTGCGGCAAGTACCCCCACGAGATATCGGGCGGGCAGAAGCAAAGGGTGGCCCTGGCCAGGGCGCTGGCGCGCAAACCGGAGTTGCTGCTGCTCGATGAGCCCTTTTCTTCCCTGGATAACCCGCTGCGCCTGGAGATGCGGCGCTGCCTGGCCCGGGTGATCAGGGAGGAGGTCCGGGTTCCCACGATACTTGTTACGCATGATATCCTGGAAGCCTACACACTCGCCGAGAGGGTGCTCATCTATGCCAACGGCCGGGTCGTGCAGTCAGGCCGGCCGGAGATGGTATTCAACAACCCGGTTAATGATGAAGTATCATCACTGGTGAGCCTCAAAAATCTCTACCCGGGCTATATTTTTACTTAGTATCAGCAACACCGGGTGCAATTAACCGGTAAAGGAAAATGCAATGGAAATTAAAGGATCACGCATAGAGTCATTGAGGAAAGATTTGAGCCGGCTGCTGGGGGGCGGCAAGGTTAGAACCGAACCAGAGGACCTGCTGGCCTACTCCAGCGACGCCACCCGTTACTATGCGCAGGGCAAACCTGAGGCGGTGGTGCTCGCGGAGTCGGTTGACGATGTCTGTAAATTGCTCAGGTACGCCAATCAGTATGCAGTGCCGGTTACACCGCGCGGGGCGGGCAGTGGCCTGTCCGGCGGTTCAACGCCGATCAAAGGCGGCATCGTGCTGGACATGAAGCGCATGAACAAAATACTTGAGATAAGCAAGGGCAATATGACGGCCCGCGCCGAGAGCGGAGTGGTGCTGGCCAATTTCCACCGGGCGGTGGAGAAAGAGAGGCTTTTCTACCCGCCCGATCCCCAGAGCATGGACGTCTGCACCTTGGGCGGCAACGTAGCCTGCCGCGCCGGCGGCCCGCGCGGCGTCAAATACGGGACCACTCCCAACTACGTACTCGGTCTGGAAGCTGTCCTGCCGGACGGCTCGGTCATGAATACCGGCGGCATCAGCGTTAAGCAGGCCAACGGGTACAACATCACGCAAATACTTACCGGGTCGGAGGGGACACTGGCCGTCATCACCAAAGTCAACCTGCGCCTTTTAACCCTGCCGCCCGACCGTAAGACCTTGATAATTGTATGTGACAGCGCGCAACTTGCCGCTGAGATGGTATCACGCATTATTTACGAGGGAGTTATGCCGTCGGTGCTGGAATACCTGGAAGTCGGTGCGATCTGGCTGATGAATACCTACAGTCCCATCCCCGTTGCACAGGACGGTCAGGTGTACCTGCTGATCGAACTGGATGGCACGGCGGCAGTCATAGCCGAGGATATCGGCATGATTAAGAGCTTGTCTGAGAAGATGGGTGCGCGCGAGGTCAAGATTATCGAGGATAAAAAGCAGGCTGACGGCATCTGGAAGGCGCGCAAGAACCTGTCACCTCTCATCCTTCGTATTTTCCAGAAATCTATCTCAGAGGACGTGACCGTGCCGCGCGACAGGATACCCGAGATGGTCAGAGCGGTCCGCGAGATAGGCGCCTTGCTGGGCGTCCCGACGGGTATGAGCGGCCACGCCGGCGATGGCAACATCCACCCCGGGGTGCAATTGTATGAGATCACCCCCGAGATGGAGCAGAAGGCCGAGGAGGCCATCAGGCTGATGATTGAGAAGGGCATCGAGCTGGGCGGCACTATATCGGGTGAGCATGGCATCGGCCTGCATAAGTCAGCCTACATAGAAAAGGAACTCGGTAAGGCCCAGATAGAGCTGATGAAGCGTATCAAGTATGCTTTCGATCCAAAGGGAATCATGAATCCCGGCAAGATCTGGACGGAGGCATAGTCTTGATCGGCGACCTTGAGCACTACAGGGGACTGGTGGAGAAATGCTCTCACTGCGCGCTGTGCGAGGCGGTCTGCCCGGTTTACCTGGAGGACATGCTGGAGACGCATGTGGCGCGCGCACGTGTGGATATCATCTACCAAACACTGTATAAAAAGTCCATGCCGGTCACACCGCGCGTAAGGGAGATTATCGACCGCTGCCTGCTCTGCACGAGTTGCACGCAGGACTGCGGGGGGGCCGTGCCCGTGCACGAGATAATCATCACGGCCCGCGCCGCACTATACGGCGGCCGGAGGCGCAACCCCCTGCGGGACTATTTCACCCGGACGATGATGGCGAAGCGTGGCATCAAAGGGTTCCCGGCTTTTATGCTGGCCGCGGCGCAGAAGCTGCATGTCGCGCCCGAGGGTTTCCCGCATGTCAGCCTGCGCACCTTTGACAGCCTGTACCATGGCAGCTACCCGCCTACTGGCAAAAAGCGTGCCAAAGTGGCCTATTTCACGGGCTGCGCTACCAATACCATGGATGTGGAGACCGGTGTAGCTGTGATGAAGGTGCTGGGCCATAACGGCATTGAGGTTGTGATACCGGATAAGCTGATGTGCTGCGGCATCCCCGCCCTGGGAGAGGGGGATATCACAACTGCGCAGAAGATGGTGCGCAATAATGTTGCCATACTGGCAGAGCAGGAGGTTGATGCGATTATTGTTGACTGCACTTCCTGTGGCATGATGCTGCGCTCCGAGACAGCCAAATTGCTGCCCGCCGATGACCCGCTGCTGGCTAAAGCCGTTGCCCTCTCGCCTAAAGTGTTCGAGGTCACCGATTACCTGAATACTATCGGCCTGGCCGTTGAGCCGGGGCCGCTGGCGGAGAGCTTCACTTACCATGTGCCCTGCCATCGCGGCTGGACTCCCACACTTAATGAGGCCCCATTACAATTGCTGGCAAGTATACCCGGCTTAAGGTACAGTGCCATGGAAGAGCCGGAGAAATGCTGTGGTGCGGGAGGGGCCTTTTTCATGGACTATTCCGACCTCTCGCGCGGAATAAGGAAGCGAAAACTGGATGATATAACCGGCACCGGCGTTGCTGTGTTGATATCGCAGTGTCCGGGCTGCCGTTCTGACCTGTCAGCAGGGCTGGGCAAAGGTTGGAAAACAGCTCATCCCGTTACGCTGCTGCGACGCGCATACGGCTTATGAATTCCTGTCTGAACCCTAAAGTCAGAGGCTAATTACCTCGTTGAAATCCATAACGCGCACCTCGGTGCCGGGGCATTTCTCCTTTACCTGTGCGACGAAGGGGGCGATATCCACGTAAGTTGAGATGGGCGGGTAGAAGTCGTCCTGGTGGTGCGGTATGACCAGGCGCGGCTTCAGCACGCGGACGTATTCCAGTGCTATGTCGCAGATGTGCGTGTGTCCCTGCAGCGGCACGAGCAGCAGGTCTATCGGGCGGGCGGCGAGCCGCTGCAGTTCCTCGGGAGTGGACCCTCCGCTGCCGAAATGATGCATCGTGTACCCGGCTATGGTGAACCGCCAGCTCAGCACCTGGCCTGCAGGGTAGCTGCGGCTGATTGCGGAGAAACGGCGGTAGCCAAGGCCAACGCGACAGAGGGCGCGGACCACCAGCGGGATATCAAATTTAACGTGCCGGCTAAAAAAAGCTTCTGCTTTGTAGCCGCCGAAATCAGCAGCATATCCGTCAACCCCGACAGCAGTTATACGGCTGCTGTCTGCCCCCTCCCTGGCCAGCGTGTCGGCGGCTACCTCCGAGCAGTAAACAGCGGATTTGCCCTGGGCCATAATAGCCGGCACATCGTAAAGATGGTCGAAGTGGCCATGCGTTATGAAGATCTGTCGCGCGCCCGAGAGTTCCCCGGGTTGCATGGCCTGGCGAGGCATAGCTTTCGCATTGCGTGT
>CAIMUM010000200.1 GCA_903844685.1 uncultured Dehalococcoidia bacterium | reverse complement strand
GTCCGAGGAGACGGCCATCGGCCATTACCCGGTTGAGACCGTCAAGATGATGTCGTTAATTGCCCTGGAGGCTGAAGCTGCCCTGCCCTATCAAGATTATCTTGCCAGCCGGGGCAAAGACCTCCTGCGGCTCACGGATGATGCTATCAGTTATGCTGCCTGCCACACGGCCCACCAGATGGGGGCCAAAGCGATTGTCGCTTATACGGCATCCGGCAGCACGGCGCGCCGCGTCTCCAAATACAGGCCTGAGACCCCGATAATTGCGGTCACGGCCAACGAAACAACCCGGCGTCAGCTTTCCCTGTCCTGGGGAGTTACCGCTTTGAAGATCAGCCAGCCAAAGGTAATACTCAGCATGTTTAAAGCGGCGGCCAGCGCCGCCAAGAAATGTGGTTTTATGAAGCGCGGCGACCTGGTCGTTGTAACCGCAGGCGTACCCATGGGGAAGTCCGGCACCACCAATATGTTAAAAGTGGAGACGATATAGATGATAGCTACCGTAACTCTGAACCCTTCACTGGACAGGCATGTGGCGGTCGACAACCTGGTGCTGGACGATACCAACCGCTGGGTCAGCATGAAATACCAGCCGGGCGGCAAAGGCATCAATGTCTCCCGTGTGATATACGAGTTGGGCGGGGATACGAAGGCGTACGGGTTCGTTGGCGGGGTTGACGGCGACGTTTTGAAGAAGCTGTTGAAAGGGCACAAAGTACCCTGCGATTTCACGTCGATAAAGAACGATATCAGGAGCAATTTTATTATCACCGACCTCAAGACCCACCGCCAGACGCGTATATCGGCGCCGGGCCCCCAGGTCTCCAGCGGGGAACTAAAGAAATTAGTCGACAAAATTACGGGGATCAAGCCCAAACCGACGCACATTGTATTTGCGGGCAGCGTACCGCCGGGTGTGCCGGGAGATATTTACTACGAATTGATAGTCAGGATGCAGGCCATGGGAATCGTCACCGTGCTCGATTCAGCCGACCAGTGGCTGAGAGAAGGCGTCAGGGCCAAACCGGACATTATCAAGCCCAATGTCAGGGAAGCGCAGGGGTTGCTGGGTGTGGAGCTAAAGACCGAAGAGGACGTAATTTATGCCGTAAAGACCATCGTAAGCAGCGGCATAAAAATTGCCAGTATTTCAAGGGGCAGGGAAGGGATGATAATAGCCGATAAAGACCAGATTTTTAAGGTAGTCCCGCCCGATGTGCAGGTGCTTAGCACTGTCGGCGCAGGTGATTCCACAGTGGCCGCACTGGTCCTCAAGCTCAGCCAGGGCGGTACGCTCGAAGACGCTTCACGTCTCGCCGTTGCCGCCGGCACCGCCGCCACACTCACCGCAGGCACGGAACTCTGCCACAAAGCGGACGTCGAAAGCCTGCTGCCGCAGGTGAAGGTGGAGAGGTTGCTGTTTTGACGACGGAATTATTGTAACTGATAGTCCAATCTAATTGCCGCCGAATTGCCTCTATTCCTGATAAAAGTATTCGGCATATATCCGTGAGGCGGTAGTTTGAGTGTTTATCTAATTACAATGAAAGCAGCAGTATTTTTAATCCACTGTCCTATTACTATCGGGGTTAATCTACACTAAGAACAGTCATCAATCCAGAGCCCGGATATTTAATTCCTAAATTACGTGGTGCCTACTCGCCATATATCACTGATTGGCTTACATTACCTCAGGCAATACCCTTTTTGAGGCTACGGTCAGTGG
>CAIMUM010000199.1 GCA_903844685.1 uncultured Dehalococcoidia bacterium | reverse complement strand
TCCTGACCCTGCCTGGGATAATGTCCAGGCAGTCATGCTCGCCGCTCTCTTCAGTGGCTGACAACAGCACCTGCAGACCGACACAGATGGCGAAGAGCGGCCTTTTCATGCCAACCAGCTCTTTAACAACCTGTGCCATCCCCGATGACTCAAGGCTGCGCATTGTGTCGCCGGCATCGCCCACCCCGGGGAAGAAAACAGCGTCAGCCTTGAATACCTCTGACGTGTCAGCCGTAACCGCCGGCCTGTAGCCCAATTTTGTCAGGGCGTTGGCCACGCTGCCGAGATTACCGGCGCCGTAATCTATTACCGCAATACGCTTAGAGGCCTTGTTCATAATTCATCAGATTCCCGGATAGTTGTGGTATATGGCAACCACTTGCCGCAATGTAATGGTAACATGTACTCGTAATCATGTCAAAACACACCATGCCTGTTATGCTTTGTTTGCCGCAGCAGCCTGATCTGCGGAAGATTAACCGGGTTGGGAGCGGCGCCGTCGCCCTTATAAAGGTTGTCAGAGTGTGTCGTCCCTGTCGGGCGGATCATTGTTTTTGAAAAGCGGCCTGAGCATCTCGAAAAGCAACATGACCGTGAAGGTGATGACCAGCAGCAAAAGCAGCGATAAAATGAATTCCTTGTGCACCAGCAGCATGATAATGAATACTTCCAGCATCAGCACAGCGGTTTCTATGATCCTCCTGCGCATCACCATCTCGATGATGAAGGAGAATATGATGACCTCCACCCAGCCTTCCATGAGTATGCCTGTTGCTATGGCCCAGGTCATGGCGCCTGCCGGCAGTGCGAAGGACATCGATAGCAGGAATAGCTGGGTATAAATGCATTCAGGGATATATGACATAGTGACAGCCAGAAAGGTCGGCATCCTGTGTCTCAGCAGTCCGCAGAAATAGCCGGTCATGGCCTTGCCAAGTATGATGGCCAGGCCGTACAAGGGGCCGTAAATCCCCAGCACAGCAAATTCATAATATGGATAGATGGCGCCGATGGCGCCGGTCAGCAGGCCGTAAATCGGACCCAGGGCCACAGCGACGGCGAAGGTGGCGATATGGGAAAAGTCGAAAATCACCTGCGGCTGCATGGGCGTGATCATGCTAGAAAGGTAGGCCAGCAGGTTGCCCATGAGCCCGGCAGTTATCGAGATCAATAAATTTTTGTTATTATCACTGATTTTGATATTCATACTGCTTCCCGTGCCGATTTCACGTGTCTGTAAAGGGAAAGTATATCATCCCGTCAGGATTCGTATAAACCGCGCTTGCGGTTCTCCTCCATTATTCGATGCAGCTCGCGGTCAATATTGATGCCTTTATCGCGCAGGACGCGCTCCATCATCTCCACCGAGTGGTAGAGGTCGAGGAAGCGGTTCAGCCAGGCCTGGGGTACGTCCGGATCCCGGTTGAAATCGACCGCGAGTTGGGTGTATTCCTCGGTTATCTGGTCGAACTCGCGCCGCGTGTCGAATTGTCCCTTGATGCGGGGGAACCTGAAGAGCTGTTTGACCTTGCCGAAGTGGCGCTGGAAGATGTACTTATCCACATACCAGAAAACACAGGCCAGCATCAACTGGTTGAGCAGGAAGGCGGGGAAATCCGGTATGCCCCACTGCTGCCGGAGCAGCACCTGCAGGGCGGCGCCCGCTATACCGGAGAGAAGTATCCAGCGGCCGAAGACATAGACAAACCACTCCTTTGAAAACATGGCCTACCCCCTGCATGCTGTTTTTATTCCGTTGCTGCCTTTATGGTATCATCGGGTTTACGGGCTGTCTACCAGACGACGGGGGAGGTTTATCATGAAAGTAGTCTATCATCCCAGGTACACAGGGGTTTACGAAAACGACCCTGCCGCAGCCGCCGGCCGCATGGAGGCGATAGTAAACGGGCTAAAGGGGTTCGAATTTGTTAAGCCCAAAGAGGCCGCACTCGAAGACATCAGCCTTTGCCATACATCCTTCCATATCGGTTACGTGCAGAGATACGGCGAGGTGTTCGATATGGCCATGCTGGCCGCCGGCGGGGCCATCAAGGCGGCTGAGCTGGCCATGGATGGTGAACCCGCTTTCGGGTTGATCAGGCCGCCCGGCCACCATGCCAGCGCCGATAGCTGCTGGGGCTTCTGCTTTTTCAACAACATGGCCATAGCAGTTTCCAAACTAATCGAGGAGAAGAAGATAAAGACGGCGCTGATTTTAGATTTCGACCTGCATTTCGGCGACGGAACGGCCAATATCTTCCAGGGCAACCCCGATGTTACCTATTTTCATCCCGAGGACGGGAACAGGCAGGACTTCGTAGACCATGTGGGCCGCTTTTTAAGCCAGTCCGGCGCTGATATCATCGCGGTCTCAGCCGGCTTCGACCGGCACATCGAGGACTGGGGCAGACTGCTGAGCACCGGAGACTATAAAACCATGGGTCAGCAGGTCAAAGAGTTCGCCCTGAAGAACTGCCAGGGCAGGCGCTTTGGGGTGCTGGAGGGCGGCTACAACCACGATGTGCTGGGCGGGAACATGAGGGCATTCCTGGAGGGCATGGCCTGACCTGTTGGCCGCCTTACTGTAGGGGCGGACATTAATGTCCGCCCGCAAGGACGTGCCTTTTCTTACAGACGGAGCTTTTATAGTATGTGCTGCCGCCTGAGAAGGATAAAAACCAGGACAAATGTGGTGATGGTGCCGGCGCCCATTACGATCCAGGCCCACAGAGGCGCAGTCCCGCTTTTTTGAGCGGGAGCTTGAGAAGGTTGCTGGGCGGAGCGGGCCTGAAAACTGAAGGTTGTGCTCCAGTCACCGGGCACAGGTTCCAGGGCCATCACCCGCCAGAAATAGTTCCTGTTGCCCCGCAACTGGCCACCGTACTGGTAGGCGGTCGTATCTAAACTTGCCGACACCAGCGGCCGGCTCATATCGGAATTTTCAGATAACTCGAATTTATATTTGGTCGTTTCTTTGAACGGTGACCATGAGAAGCTAACAGGCGCGTCATACGCGCAATCACAGCCGTTGGCGGGCGAGAGCAACTGGGGACCAAGGTAAGCAGTAGTCACGGGATATCCGGGCTTCACAATGAATCCGTCTGTGTTCGACCACGGGCTCCTGATAAACTCCCACGTGGCTGCATGATAAGTCCTCACCCGCCAGTAGTAATTGGCGCCTGCTTCAGGCAGCGAGGCGGGATCCAACCATAAGGCCGGGCTGGTGACATTTACAGGATCGGTCAATATATGAATAGATCCGGTAACCGAGGAAATATTATCCGAATTGGATATGGCAGGGTCGATCCTGAGTGTAAAGGCCGGGTCCTTGGCTATCTGCAGGTCGTACCTGTCGGACAGGGATAGCTGCTCCCATGAGATACCCAATCCCTGGTTTCTGCCGCTGACCGGGTCGCAGCCTACTTCAGATGGGCCGGTTGTCCATGGACCGGCCTTGCAGAGGTTGTCGCGGAACCTGTAGATTTGAGCTGTATCATCACCAATTGCTGGGTTAGCTGTATCAATAGCCCAGAGATCGTTTTCGTTGGAGTTACCCGATAACTTAAGCCAGGGCGGATTATTAGTGAATTTAAGCAGGCCCGGGTCGAATGCCGTATTATGATCGGTCAGTGTACGGTTAATTATATCCCACTCGATATTGATCGGTGGGGTGGCAGTAGGGTTTAATGTGCGGTTCATGCCGCCTGTATTGTTGTCTGATAGGGATTTGCGGTCCGCTATGGGCCGCTCCGCTCTCAGGGCATAAAGCGTCCCTTCCGGACCTGTCATCAGGCCGCTTATTGTTTGATTATCGCACAGCCGGGTTATCGCCTCGTCGATCTGTTCCCATTCTGTGGATTGGCCGATTACTCGGCGCCAGACACCCTTATTGGTTATGTTGTCGGCGGCATAAATTATATTGTTGTAGTTGTAATCAGCATCAGGCACCACCTGCACGGGGCCGATACCGAGGCCTATTGGGTCAATGATTTCCGTAAAGCTGGTGCCGTTATCCGTGGAATAGGCTACCTTGCTGTTCATGCTTCCAGCGAATAAGTCACCGTTACCGGCAAGTGCCAGCATGTTGATATCGTCAAGACCGGTCATCACGTTATCTCCCCATCTGAGTCCGCCATCCGTGCTTTTACGGATAACTCCACCCGGCAACGCCATATAAAGCGTGTACTTGCTTGCGGCGATCATATCTATGACCGGGCCCGGCACATATCGCTGTTTCCAGGTGTTGCCCTGGTTTGTCGAAACCTCCAGCAGTGTCTGGTTATTGCTGCCGGCTTCTACTGCATAAATCGTGTAATCGTTGCCGTAGTCAGGACTTAAGCGGAGCAGCACCATATCGGAAGAGGTCCTCATGGTGAGCAGACGTGCCCAGTAAGTCCCCAGCGGCTCCCCGGCGCAGCGCCAGACAGCCTCGGGGGTGATACCATCGCTGAAGGTGGCCATGAAGAGGCTCTTTGAATTGGGAGCCGGTGCAACATCCGACATCTGTATAATCGTGTTAATCAGGCCGGTCTGCGTCCATGTGTCCCCATCGTCAGAGCTTTGCGAGAAGGCACTTTCGTCAGGTTGATAAATCAATGAAGGATCTGTACAGCCTGTGCCGCAGAAGGCTATTGTGCCCTTTGAGTTCCAGGCTACCTGGGCATTTCCCGGCCCCGAAGGAGGCTGAGTGGCCGGATACCATGGTACAGAACCACTTAAAGCAAGCGGGTTGTCACTTCTATATACTTGGACAGCGAAATCAGTCGATTTCGTTCCTGCGGAAAGCAGTTTGCCCTGAGTCGACGTCCCGTAATATGCCATACTGCTGATACCATCCGACCTGTTAGGAGCAAGGAGCCGCTGCGGGATAGTATCATCGAATCTGTAGATATCATTTTGATTATCCTTATCTCTTTTGTAGTTCACGAAAACCTTACGTAAGTCAGTTTTGCTATAGTCATAGTCTGAGGGCAGTGATAAAGATGACGATACATTGTCACCGACGTTGGTTTGGGTTGAAGCGATTATCAGAGGGGAGTTCCATGTGGTCGGCAAATTGAGGTTTCTCTGCCCGGTATACAGCCATGTATTGTTTTCAGAGCCGGTGATGTCATTGGCTGTTGAAGCAACGGCCAGGATAGTTCGATCCGAATTGTACTTAGGTGCGAAAGCGATGGCAGATATCTCAGCGCCGGGCGCATTAGAAATAATCAGATTTTCATTTTGCCAGCCGACGGAGAACGACTTACCGACTTTACATGTCCATAGTTGACCGGTAGTACTATCCCAGGCAGCCGTGCCGACCGCCAGGTCATGAAAGTTATCAGTGCTTCCCCCATCCGTGTAACCATTGGATATGGCAATGCATTGAATAGTTCCTTTGACGGCAAGAGACCCAAAATTGGTATTGTTCCAGGTAACCCCGCTATCGTTGGACCAATAGACCGTAGAATTATTATCGGATACGGCCACGTATTGCGACATGTCGGGGGCGACGGCTATCTCGTGGAGATGCGAGGGCGCTCCCGCATCGCTTAAAGCTTGCGTTATGTTGTCGAAGGCCATCCCACCATTATCCGACCTGTGTAACCAGCCGTTGACAGTGTCCAGCGCATAGACAACGCCCTGGCTGGTGGCAATACGGTTGATCTCCGAGCCGAGGACCACAATCTCATTTTTGAAGCCGGGCTTGTCCACGGCCTCCCATTTTAGGGGCATCACTGCCCCTTCCTGGGCGTTAGCCGCCCCGGCTACACCAGCTATAAATACTGCCAGCAGCAGTGCTGCCAGGCACCGGTATATTTGAATAATATATCTCTTTTTTATAGAAAATCACCTGATGGTCTGAATTTTTCCCAAATCCCTGTGTCATAATACACCGGAAATATTAATTTATTATTAATCAGATATTGCGGCGCAATATACTCTTAATAATATCCTAATATTTTTAACATAGACTTTTAGAGTGCTAAACTTGATTGCGTTTGATACATTCGACTGGTAGACTGAGCGTCATGAGAAAATACAATTTAATATCTCTGACAATATTGGTTTTGCTCATTGCAACGCTTGCGCTGAATTGTACTGCAAAAGCCGATCCGGCGGCGGCCAACCAGGTTGCCACGGTCCAGCGCGGCAATCTCAATATCAATATTTTGGCCAGCGGAAACCTGGCAACGGCGCGCGAGGAAAACCTGGCCTTTTACTCCGCAGGTACTGTGCAGGAAGTGCTGGTGAAAATCGGCGATCGTGTGGAATCAGGAAAAGAGCTGGCGAAATTAGATACAGCAACCCTGGAGATTTCTCTGACTCAGGCGCAGATAAATGTAGAAAAGGCGCGTCTCAATTTGAGTGACGCCGTAAGTGGAAATAATGGCAAAGCCCCGGACCCCTTAAACATTGAGTCAATGGAACAGGACCTTAAAATCTCCCAGGCCAATCTTGCTGTGGCGGAAAAATTATTGCAGCAGGCTACGATAGTCGCCCCTTTCGCCGGTTTGGTTGCCGAAGTGAACGTAGTACCCGGCGACCAGGTCTCGGCAAGTACAGTGGCTGTACGCCTGATCGATTCGGTAAATTTCCAGACCGATGTACTGGTTAACGAGATTGAGGTTTACCAGTTGAGTATAGGCACACCGGCAACCGTGCAGGCGGTGGCGCTGCCCTCGTATACTTTCCCGGCTAAAATATCGCTCATAGCGGAGACACCGACAATTTCATCAAACGTGGTGAATTACAAGGTGACCGTACAGTTGGACCCAGTGGACGCGGCTACGATGCAGTCGCAAGCTACACAGCGCGTCTCTTCAGGATCTGCGTCTGCTCGTACTAGGCCATCTGGCGCAGGCGGGCAGACAGCAGGCACGCAATTGAGTGGCGCAGCGTCCGATAATCGGACATTTTCCCGGCAGGCGTATGCGGGACAACAATCCGACAACATGACTGCCTCCGATAATCGAACATTTACCAGTCCGGCGTTTACAGTCCAGCCATCCGACAATCAGACGGCGTCCGGTAATCGGACATCCACGAGGCGCTCATTTGCGGGGCAGACACCGGGCGCCGCCGGGCAGAATCAGCAGGTTCAAGCGCCTGTAACCGTGCCCCAGGATTTCCGCCTGAGGGAAGGGCTGACCGTTACCGTCAGCATAATAGCCGAACAGAGGACCAATATAATCCTGGTGCCCAATAAGGCCATTACCAGCCGGGGTGGGAGATACTATGTACAAGTGGTATCGGCTGACGGAAAGACCGCAGAGAAACAGATACAGGCGGGCATCACCGACGGCCAGAATACGGAGGTCATCAGTGGCCTCAGCGAAGGGGACGTGGTATCTACCGCGACCAATATTACTACCACGACCACAACGACCAACTCTCAACAACAAAGAGGGGGGCAGGGCAATCAGATCCCCGGGGTACGTATACCTTGATGATCGAGTTGCACGATATTGAAAAAATATACCCGATCGGCGACAGGATGCTCAAGGTATTAAATGGCGTAAGTTTCAGCATCGAAAAAGGGGAACTGGTGGCTATCATGGGACCGTCAGGCTCGGGAAAATCGACCATCCTGAATCTGCTGGGCTGCCTGGATGTGCCGACTTCCGGCAGCTACCATATAGACGGCCAGGAAGTTAGCCGGCTCAACAGCAGGGAACTGGCTCACATCAGGGCGCATAAGATCGGGTTCGTCTTCCAGCAATTCAACCTGCTGCCCAAACTGTCGGCTCTGGCCAACGTTAAACTGGGACTCGAATACGCGGACGCCGACGATTACAGTTCCGCCATGCAGTCGCTTACCACCGTGGGGCTGGCCGACCGGGCCGGCCACCGTCCCAGCGAGCTTTCCGGCGGCGAGCAGCAGCGCGTGGCCATCGCCCGCGCCCTGGCCAAGAAACCGCCTTTGATACTGGCCGATGAGCCCACCGGCAACTTAGACAGCAAGTCCGGCGAAGAGATAATCAACATGCTCACGGCGCTGCACTCGGAGCAGAAGATCACCCTGGTAATGATTACACACGACCCCAAGATCGCTGCGCATTGCCAGCGCATAATACATATCATGGACGGCCTGGTAGAGAAGGATGAAAAAGTACAGTAAACTGCTCAGGCCTTTCGGCAATGCCTGGGGAGGTGTCACCTCCCACAAGTTGCGCAGTATGTTGACTATACTGGGTATCGTAATCGGTGTCTCGGCTGTGATCGCATTGATGTCCATCGGCAAAGGCGCCGAGGCAGACATACTTGCCAGGATACAGACACTCGGTGCGGACCTGATGATGATCACCCCGGGCTCACAAATGGGTGCAGGCGGAGTCCGAGGCGCAGCCGGCAGCTCTGTGACGCTGACCATGGAAGACGCCACGGCCATCGGGGCAAGAACCGATCTGGCAACTTCTGTGTCGCCGATCTTTTCGCGAAACTTGCAATTAATCGCCGGCAGCCAGAATATGAATGCGCAGGTCACCGGCACGACCCCCTCCTATGTGCCGACATACAATCTGAGTACGACCAGCGGCACTTTTTTCTCCGATTATGATTATCAGCGCGGGAGCGCTGTGGCCGTTTTGGGCGCCACCGTAGCGCAGACGCTTTACGGCGCTAACGACCCGCTGGGGCAGAATTTGAGGCTGGGCACTATCATTGTACGCGTGATCGGCGTGCTTGCCGCTAAAGGCGCCGTCAGCGGCTCGCCCGATAGCATGGTATTTATTCCTCTCACTGCCATGCAACAGGCTGTGGCGCAGCAGCGTACGGCACGCGGAGAACAGGTCATATCATCAATTTCGCTGAAGGTGATTGACGTAAACAACAGCGAGTACATCAAGCAGCAACTCACAGACCTCCTGCGCACGCGGCACCGCCTAATTGCCTCGGCGGCCAATGACTTTACCGTCACTTCGATGCAGGAGGTGGCCGACACGGTATCGGAGACCATGGCCACCACTACGATGCTGCTGGGCGCCATAGCCGCTATTTCTTTGCTGGTCGGCGGCATCGGCGTGATGAATATCATGCTGGTTTCGGTGCTGGAGAGGACCCGAGAGATCGGCATCCGCAAGGCGCTGGGTGCCCAGGACACCGATATCTGGATTCAATTCCTTATTGAGTCGGCATTCCTTTCACTTGTCGGCGGCCTGATCGGTGTGGCACTTGGCTGGGGGGCAGCCTACTTAGTATCAAAGGTGTGGTCAATGCACACGCTGGTCAGTGTAGATATCGTCATTATGGCAGTCTCTGTCTCTGTTGCTATCGGGCTGTTCTTCGGTTTTTACCCCGCCTGGCAGGCCTCAAGGCTTAACCCGATCGAGGCACTGAGACATGACTGAAGAAATAACTTCTTAGAGCATATCCCCGAAAACATATAATGGGGCCCGGCAATAGTTTGGGAATAGTTAAGGCACATTGTCAACATTTCCTTCGCTTTCAAAAGGTTTCCACAACGCCAACTTGCGTACGTCCTCGTCTTAACAATTGCTGAACAATTTCAGCATAAAATATGAAAGTAGATATTGGATTTCCGGAATGAACAATAACGGGGAGGTGCAATAATGAAACAACGATTTGTATGGGTATTAACCTTGCTCCTGGGCCTGTTGCTTGTGGTGGCAGCTTCCTGCGCTCCTGCGGCAACACCTGCTCCCACTCCTGCGCCTGCTCCGGCTACACCCACTACCACTGATACGACTAACTCCGTTCCGGCTATACCCCCGATATCGATGCAGCGCCAGCGCACCAGTGGTACTATCTCCAAGATTAACGGCGATATCTTGACCTTGACCACGGCACAAGGGCAAGTGACGGTGAAGATCAGCTCTGATAATACCACTATTCAGAATGTTACGACTGGCACCCGTGCGGACCTACGTGTGGGTGCATACCTCATGGCCATTGGTCCCCAGGATGCAAACGGCAATATCTCCGCAACCTCTATTATGATACGGCCGCAGAGCCAGGGCGTTCCACCAGCACCGCCTGACGCAGCAACCCGCGCGAACCCCACTTCCCCACGTACCGGCGCGCGGCGCGGCGTTAGCGGCACCCTCACCAAGATTAACGGCAACACCTTAACCTTGACCACTACGCAGGGACCAATGACGGTGAATATTAGCTCTGATAATACCACTATACAGAATTTCATGACCGGTACCATTGCGGATCTGCATGAAGGTCAATCCTTGAATGTGATGGGGCCCCAGGATGCGAACGGCAATGTTTCTGCCAACTATATCATTATCCAGCCGCAGGGCCGGGGCACTACGCCAACCCCACCCTCTGGATCATGACATTAAATCTGGCTATATGGTTGTTTGCCTAATACAAATATAGGGTTGGGAGCAGTCGAAAAAGCTCAAGCATCGGGATTTTAGGCTGTATCTATGGTAAAAGCGAAAATATAATATGCAGCAAATGTACTATTGCCCTAATTGCAAAGCACCGCTAGTATACGGCCAGAATTTGTGCACCAACTGTGGTACCAGATTCAACTGGAACATACCCCAAGCTCCTCCACCACCACCTCCACCGCCACCTCAGTATCAATCGTCTCCTTATCAGTATCCCAACCAGCAACAATACATATACGAGAACGAGAGATCATTACCGCCGAAAAAAAGCTCCGGCGGTATTGTGGCATTAATAGTAGTACTGCTTATTGCAGCTACGATCGGCGGCGTCAATATTGCTACAAATGGGGCTATCTTGAAATGGTTCACCTCACCGGTTGTGGCATCTTTCGATGCCAGTTCCCCGGCGATCACATCGGGAGAACAGGCAAAATTGCAGTGGGAGGTTACAGGGGCAACAGGGGTATCCATAACCCCGGATATCGGGACAGTATCGTCAAGCGGGACTGTGGCAGTATCACCTACGGCTACGACCACGTACACACTGGTTGCCACTAATTTTTCCGGCTCTGCACAAAAGTCAACAACTATTACGGTGACCATTCCGAGCGAGCCATCCATAAGCAATTTTACGGTTAACCCGGGCACCATTACTTCGGGTGAGTCAGCTACATTATCCTGGAGTGTTACGGGGGCAACCTCGGTTTCTATCGGCCCGGCTATTGGAACTGTATCATCGAGTGGTTCACAAACGATAACCCCTACAACAACCACTACCTATACCATCACTGCCTCCAACAGCACGGGTCCGTCGACAACATCGGCTACTATTACGGTAACGCCGGCAGCGCTGCCGACTGTCAACAATTTTACAGCAAGCCCAACTTCTATTGCCTCTGGCGAGGCCTCAACACTCTCATGGGGTGTTACTGGAGCAACGTCAGTTTCTATCAGTCCCGATATCGGAAGTGTTTCATCTACCGGAACTAAAACTGTATCACCGACTTCAACCACTGTGTATACGCTTACTGCCACTAATGGCGTCGGCAACACTGCAGGGTCAGTCACAGTTACAGTAAATACAGCAGGTAAACCCGTTATCACTACTTTTGCTGCCGATATCACCTCTATTTCTTCCGGTGAGGCTGCAACCCTGACCTGGGATGTTAAGGGAGCAACGTCGGTTTCTATCAGTCCCGATATTGGGACTGTCTCATCTATCGGAACGAAAACTGTGTCGCCAACTTCAGCCACAACGTATATTCTTACTGCCACAAATAGTTATGGCTCGAACACTGTATCAGTCACAATTACAGTGACGGCGGCAGATTCACCGGTGATAAGTTCCTTCTACGCAAGCCCAAGTACTGTTACATCCGGATCAGCTTCAACGCTTCAATGGACCGTCACTGGCGCAACATCGGTATCTATCAGCCCGGGTATTGGAACTGTCTCATTAACAGGGTCTACAACGGCAACTCCTACCGCGACTACCACCTATGTATTGACGGCTACCAATAGCTCCGGATCGGTAACTGCATCAGCCACGGTTACCGTAGGCACGATAACAAATGCACCGGTGATAAACTCTTTCAATGCAAATCCTATTGCGCTTTCATCAGGACAATCTACAACGTTATCGTGGGCCGTCACTGGTGCAACATCGATATCCATTAGTCCGACCATTGGAACTGTTTCGACCACAGCGATGTCTGGTTCTACAACGGCGACCCCCGCTGCAACTACCACCTATGTATTGACCGCTACCAATAGCTACGGATCAGTAACAGCATCAGCCATGGTTACCGTGTCGACAACGGAAGGTTCAGCACCAGTAATACTTTCATTTACTGCTAGCCCGAGTAGCATCGTAAGCGGAGGAACCTCGAGGCTAACATGGAATATTCAAGGAGCAACTTCGATTTCTATTGATCAGGATATTGGTACTCCAGGAGTCTTTGGGCAAGAAGTATCACCGACGGCAACTACCACCTATACTCTTACCGCCTTCAATAGTTCCGGCTCTGCCACCGCAACCGCAACTGTAACAGTACCTTGATATAGATTTGTTCAACTCTCTACTGAAAACATAGCATTCTACTGCCTGACAATACCTATTCGTCAGCACGGAAGTTCCATATTCAAGGGTACTTTAGACCTGTGCTTTTTATCTGCGAGCACGTATGGGGGATTATATCGATTGTAACGGTCGGGAATAATCACTATTTATTCAATTAAGCTTGTAGGGGTCAGTTACGGTAATCTTTGTAACTTCATCCACTTTAGTGAGTTGCGTCGGCGCCAGATTTTGCCTGGCAGCAACAACATCCTTTGCGTAATTATCAAGCAGCTTGCCAAAGTCCTCCATGATTTTGTTTCTGGCTGTACTGGGCTTATCTGGCTTTTTGGCCTCCGATATCTCGGTAGTGTAGGATTCCGGGCGCAGCACAGGGATGATAATGGGAGAAGGAACAGGCCGGACCGGAGGAAGAACAGGACGGGCTGGAGGCGGTACAAACTGGACCGGTGGTGGGGTGAAATAAACCGGCGGCGCAGGATAATATTGCGGGCTCACGGGTTGAAAAGGTGATGGTGAAGCCTGGGCAGTTGGATAAAAGGGGAGCGGCTTATTAACCGGACTACGTGACAGAGCATACAGGCCGTAGATGCAAATTATTACCAGGAGCAGCGCTGCCGGAATCAAGATAAGCGGCAGGGTATAGTCGGCCTCCCAGGTTATGGTGATATCCTCAGGTTTGTCCATAACTACACTGCCCCGGCTGTTGGCAGCATTAAAAGTTCCTTTGAAGAAACCCAGGATACCGGACATGGGCACCTGTGTAACAGAAAGGTTCCATTCAGCCCGTGTGCCGGCCTTGTACCAGGCGCTTTCCTTTTGCTCTCCCAAAGGTGATGTAAAGGTTAATCTGTAATACGTGTCGTAATCTGCGGTATAAACTCCGGGGGCATTGATGCCCTGATTTAAATTTCCGCCTGTAACCTGTCCCCCGGTGGGTAAGTTCCAGGAAGAAAACCGGTATTGGGTGCCCGGGTCAGCTCCAGATTGTATAGTGCCAGGTGCAGATGCCTGTAGTACAGTGCCCTCGCGGTACCATCCGGAACCGGCGATCTGACCGGCATCAGCCGGCTGGCTTTTAATTTCCACGTAGTATTCGGGATAGTAATTAAATTGGGCATCCGGCGAAGACTCGGTTATAGTTATAGTTTCATATTCAGCTTTATACCTGATATCCGCCTCAGACGCGTTTTGTATAAGAGGTTCGACACTTATGGTTTGATTGGTATCAAGGTCGAAGCTCTGAGTTATAGATTGCCCTCCCTGCAGCGAGGTTACCTGGATACCGTTAATAAATAATGAGGTTTCAGCCGCTTTCAGCCCTGTACCAATACTTATAGTTGACTGATAACTGCCTTTTTCTACGTTGATAGTGAAGTTTCTCTGAGTGGCAACCGGGGTTGCTGAGCTGTCAGTGAGCCGAATGCTGAAACTGCTGGTGCCGGTGGTTCCCCGCGCCGGAATGCCGGAGATAGTGCCCGTGGTGGTATCTATAGTCAGACCTGAGGGTAGTGAACCGCTAACAATGGACCAGTTATATGGCGCGGCGCCTCCGCTTACGCTCATGGCAGCCATATAGGCGGCGTTTTCCTTCGCATCCGGCAGACTATAGGTGCTGAATATCAGCGGTGGCGCCGTCACGGTAATAGAGAAAACCTGCTGAGCAGAGGTTGCGGCACTGTCTGTTACCCTGATCATGAAGCTAAAAGTTCCCTGTGTATCGGGGGTGCCTGATATGGACCCCGTATCAGGGGCAAGATTCAACCACGGTGGTAGACTGCCGCCTATTACGCTCCAGGTATAAGGAGGTGTACCTCCGGCCGCTGAGAGTTGTGCATAATACGCTGTATTGACCTGGGCTGAGGGCAGCGTAGCCGTCAACAGTGATGGCTGCGCGAGGACCGGCGCCGGGACAAGGGAAACGGCGCAAAGCCAGATGGACAGGCAGATTACCCACAGGCCGCAATATTTGCCCAACAGGCATTTCATCCGGCTGCAGCGTTGCGGTCGGGCTGTTTTCACCTGGCCTGTTATCGAGTTGGTTTTCATTTTCATGACCTTTATATTCAGTGTATCAACGAGATATTAGTAAATTATTATGATTTGCGAAAATCGGGTTGGCCGCGCTACCGCCGCAGGTTCCTTTCCTACAGATTTAAGCCAGACCGCAGCTTAACAATTACTGAACAATTTCTATATATGATAGGAAGTTAGATGTTTGAGATTTCTGAAATGAAGCATAATTGGAGGTATACAAATGAAACAACGATACACATGGTCCCTGACCTTGCTGGTGGTGCTGTTGCTTATGGTGGCGGCCGCCTGCGCGCCCGCGGCAACGCCCACCCCAGCTACTACGACTAACCCTGCTCCGGCTACACCCCCCACGTCCCCACGCAATGGCGGACGCCGCGGCGCCAGCGGCACCCTCACGAAGATTAACGGCGATATTTTAACCCTGACGACCTCACAGGGGTCGGTTACGGTCAAGACCATTTCTGATAATACCACTGTTCAGAATGTCACGGCCGGCACCCTTGCAGACCTTCATGAAGGTCAGTACTTGATTGCCACGGGTTCCCAGGATGCCAATGGCAACGTGACCGCAACCTCGATTATGATACGGCCGCAGGGTCAGGGCGCTCCACCAATCCCATTTGGCGGAGCAACCCGCACGAACCCCACGGCGTCCCCACGCAGTAGTGGCGGACGGCGCGGCGCCGGCGGCACCCTTACCAAGATTGACGGCAATACGTTAACCCTGACCACTTCACAAGGGACTGTTACTCTGCTGTTCATCGCTGATAACACTACTATTCAGAATTTCACCACCGGCACCCTTGCGGACCTTCATGAAGGCCAATCCCTGAACGTCATGGGTCCCCAGGATGCTGCTGGCAACGTTACCGCTACCTCTATCATCATCCAGCCCCAGGGCCAGGGCGCTCCGCCGGCCCCGCCTCCTGGATCATGATCAAAACTATGTCTATGTAGTCGTTACCATGTAAAATAACTGCGCAGGTAAATAATGGATGAGTAATAAAAAGACGCTGGCAGCCGGGCTATTAATATTGGTCATAGCAATAACTGTACCGATAGCCTGTACGCCTTCGCCGTCTCCAGCGCAGTTTGAGATAGCTTCACTGGATATCAAGCCGGCGGAAGTTACTGTGGGGGATACAGTTAGTATCAGCGCTAAGGTCACAAATATCGGCGGAACCGGGGGCGCTTATAGCGCCACCCTGTCCGTCGATGGTAACAGAATCGACACGAAATATATTAACGTGGACCCCGGATCCAGCCAAACCGTAACCTTCGCTTTCTCCAAAGACGAAGCAGGCACCTATGAAATCGGAATTGGAACAAGGAGTGCTAATCTTACGGTTAGTTCAAAGCGTGTAGCAATGCCGGTGGAGCTGAAATATGATGACGGCGTTGCCAAAGATTGTTTATCCCTGGTCAAACCCTGTACGGGATATTCGGTCGCCTTTGTGTCGCCTCCGGACCCGTTTAGCATTAATAAGGTAACGGTATTCGGGCTGGTTTATGGCTCGCCCGGATTTAACATCGGGGATTGCGACCTGCAAATCTGTGATAAAGATAATAAAGTTCTCTATACTACGTCATTTCCCGGTGACGGGTTCCCGCTGCGGACACGCCTGGGGTCCAACATCGATTCAACAGGCGGCTGGGCAGATATAGAAATACCCGATGTTAAAGTGCAAGGTGATTTTTATATCCATATCTATACGGGTATCCCTACCGGCCAGGGATTTCGCATGGGAGCCGCGAGTAATGTGGTAAATACCCATTCCGATGTAACAGTCCGGGATGATAACGGTGTGGATAATTTAGCGCCAGGCTGGCCTTATTCGGTCGCCCCCTGGTTTGGGGACAAGAGCCGCGTGAATTGGATGGTCGGGGTCAGCGGCAATGCTATGGTCCCACAAAAATAGTATTTATTTCCTCAAAGTATAAAAAGCTGCACATGTACCGATGTGGTTATTAATAATGCAGCACAGGGAATAGCCTTTGAATTACAGAATTAAAGACAGCATAAGCCTGGTTGCAGGATTATTAATAGCCGTTACATTCATTGCATCCGGGACCGGCAAGCTATTTGGTGATATGGGAACACCGGCACAGGCCCTGGCCTTCATCAATGCCATGATACCGGAAGCGTTACTAACACCACTTTTTATAGATTTCATCTATAAAATACTGGTGCCTGTTGTTTTCCCATGGGCCGAGCTTATATTAGGCATTGCACTTCTCATCGGTTTAATGCCGAGGTTTGCTGCTGTATTAACGCTGCCAATGATTGCCTCATACATGGGGACCAATATCTGGACCATTATCACGGGAGAATATTCGCAATGCGCCAGTTGCTTCGGTATATGGGAAAAATTTTTCGGATACCTCACTCCCTACCAATCACTGGGTATAGACATCATACTCGGCCTGCTTGCCTTTGCAATAATATTCCTGCAACCCGGCCGTTTTTTCTCAAACCGATGGCCGATTTCACGATTAGCCGGCTTATTTATATCAAAACAACAAAAGGGGGAAACGGCGCCGGTTTTGCCTGCCGATGCAAATAAAGGTTCAATGTCTGTTAATGCTATCGACAGGTTTCTAATTTTTATGCGCCGCAACAGCTGGTCTGTTGCCGGTTATGTTCTGGGCGTCGCAGGTATCATTCTGATATTACTGACCGCGTTAATCGCGGCTGCACCGGCAAATAATAACTCCAATACCATAGAATCCCAATTCGCTTTAACAGAAAACATCACAGTTACAGACATGACCACCAGCAGCGGCATTGTTAATTTCACAACAAGTAGCGATGAGGCTGTAGATATCGTAGTCTATGATAAGGATGGGAAAATCACCGGTCTTTTTTCGGACCTGGGCCCGGTAAAAAACCATTCCATCAAGGCAGATAACCTCTACCCGGCCACTACCTACTATTTCCAGTTGCTGTCCGGGGATAGCACAACCGGCAAGCGCTTATCCGGCAAACTCTCATTTACCACGCTGGAGCCGCCGCCCGTGATCTCAAATGTGAGCATATCGACAACCACGGATTCAGCGGCCGTGATTACCTGGGAAACCGACCGGCCCACGACCGCAGAAGTGACATATGGGGAGGAGGGAACCGCTGAGCGTAAGACAATTATTAATGATGCCAGCAACGCAAGTCATGAAGCCACGCTCCAACCACTGGACAGGGAACGAGTTTATGCTTTTGTGATCAGGGCAAGGGACGCTTACGGCCATCAGCTTATCGCTGAATATGAGGGTGTTTTATCTCTTAAGACAGGGGTCCAGCTGACCCAGCGCGCTCCGGACTTTGCACTTCCTACGGTTATAGGGGATACCCTGAAATTTAGCCAGTACCGCGGCAAGGTTGTCCTGCTGGTATTCTGGAACATGACATGCCCGGCCTGCCAGAAAAAGATGCCGCTGCTGCAAAAAGCATTTGAACGCGAGGACAGCGACAAAGTTGCCATAATCACCGTGCATGGACCGGGACGGGAAACGGCGATAATAAGTTATTGCTCGAGTCAAGGCCTGACTATGCCGGTTTTACTGGACCTTAATAGTGAAGTAGGTTCATCCTATAACGTTTTGCAGCTTCCTGCTACATTTGTCCTCGATCAATCGGGCGTCATCCGTTCCATAGACCCGAAACTGGAAACTCAAGAAGATTTCGACAGGCTTTTCAATCAATTTCTATCGAAGTAAGTAGAGGCATATAAAAATCCGATCAATGCTGGTCCGGGTGTTTTGTATATAGCTCCAGTGGGAAAGAGGAAGTAGAAGGCAATATTATTCAATAACCACCGGCCAACCGGCATCGCTAAATTATGTGGCCTGCTGCTCATCGCCATAGCATCGTTGTGTATTATCTGTTGCTCCTGCCTGAATGGTTGTTTGGCTATTAAGCCTGCTCCCGCTAAATCGCAACCGGTACCTGTTTATACTTATAAGGTAGTAAATACCTTTCCCCACGACCCGGCAGCCTATACGCAGGGGTTAGCGTTTGATAGCGGCATATTGTATGAAGGGACCGGGGGATATGGAAGCTCTGCCATACGTAAAGTAGACCTGGAAACCGGCGGGGTATTAAAAGAGTACAAACTGCCCGCCGGGTATTTCGGGGAGGGTATCGCCTTATATAAGGATACCCTGATACAGTTGACCTGGAAATCCCATACCGGCTTTGTTTATGACAGGAATAGCTTTAACCTGTTAAGGGAGTTCTCATATCCCACCGAGGGGTGGGGAATTACCTATGACGGGAACCATATCATCATGAGTGACGGCACATCCGATCTCTACTTCTTAAATCCTGAAAACTTCAATACAAGCGGTCACGTAGAGGTGCATGATGAAAACGGCCCGATAAATATGATCAATGAACTGGAATATATCGACGGCAAGATATTTGCCAACGTGTGGACGACCGATAAAATCGTCATAATAGATCAGGGTGATGGCAGTGTCAGCGGTTGGCTCGACCTCTCAGGGCTTATAGAAAAAGGTCACTTCAACAGTTCCGTTGATGTCCTGAACGGCATTGCGTATGATACGAAAAGCAACCGGATGTTTGTCACCGGCAAGCTGTGGCCACTGCTATTTGAGATAGTCCTGGTAGCTGAATAGCGTTTAGGGAACCAGGGAGACCGCAACCAGTATCAACAGGACCGTTATGGCTTTATTAATCTTACTATTAGTGTTGTCAATCATCGGTTAAGCCGAATTTTATTCTGATCATTGTGGAGATGGCGCTGAAGGCGACACCGGCATCCACGCCTGTGTGGGACCGCCGGAGAAGGTGGTCTGCTCAGCACCGGCCACGAACGGACCGCAATGCTGCCAGCAATTGGTGCAACCCTGCCACCAGCCGGATTGCCAGCCATTGCGCCAGCCTTTAGACCAGCCGTCGTTGTAGCCGTTGTTATAGCCTATCTGCTGTCCCTGCTGCTGACCCTGTGCTTGGCCCTGCGCCTGTCCCTTGACCATGCCCTCGGAATAGCCCTTGTCGTATCCGGCACTTTCGCCGTCCTGCTTGCCCTGCTCATAGCCCGCCTGCTGGCCTTTATTGTAGCCGTCCTCCGTGCCCCTGGCAGTGCCATCCGTATTTCCTTTTGCGTAGCCCTGTTTATAGCCTGTGTCCATGCCCATCTGGTAGCCTCCATAGCCGACCACAGCCAGGGCAACGATAATCAATATAATGATGACGGCGATCGTCCCGCTGCCTAATTTCATAACATACCTCCTTGAAATTCGCCCTATTATATTAAAGCAATTGCCTGATTTTTAACAGTACGTGATAGCGGATGGGCGGCCGTTATGATAATATAGCAGGCAATTATATACGGGACGCTCTTCGAGCCGGATGCCTAAACCAGGCAGGCAGGGAATCCGGCCGGCAGGCTGAAAAGCCTCAAGGGTGCAGCGGGAAACAGCTGCGCCTCCCATTTTGGAAAGGAGGGTAACATGAAAGCCTTAGTAACACGTTCGATCCGGCAAATTTCTCTACTTGTTCTCCTGGTATCCCTATTGCTGTCCATCGTTTTGCCCGGCTGCTCACCTGCCGCCAGGCCGGCGGCGACGGACAACAAATCTGCTGCAGCCACGACTTTTGCAGTCACGGCCGGCATACCCCGCTTCAAAATTGCCACCACAACCAGCCTGTACGACACGGGGTTGTGGAACTACCTGGAACCCATGTTTGAGAAGAAGGCCAACGTGCGGCTGGATATCGTCTATGCCGGGACAGGGGCAGCCCTGGAGTACGGCAAGCGCGGTGACGTCGATGCAGTAGTGGTTCACGATCCCGAGGCGGAGGCACAATTCATGGCCGATGGCTACGGGATAAATAAACGCTCTTTTGCCTTCAACCATTTCCTGATCGCGGGACCGGCTGCCGACCCGGCGGGCATAAAAGGCCTGACTCCCGACCAGGCCTTCAAGAAGATCTACGAAGGTGGAATAGCGGACCCGACCAGGGTGAAATTCATTTCACGCGGCGATAGCTCGGGCACGCAAGCCAAGGAAAAGCTCATCTGGCAGGCTGCCGGATACACATATACAGATGTGGAAAAAGCCGGCCCCTGGTATGTTGAAGCCGGCAAAGGCATGGGACCATGCCTACTGATGGCCAACGAACAGCAGGCATACCTGCTGGCCGACATATCCACTTTCCTGGCTTACAAGGGTAAAGTCACAATCGTCCCGCTGGTTGAACAGGGGGCACTCTTCCTGAATGTCTATGACGTGATGGCCATTAACCCGGCTAAGATCAAGACTGCCAAGATGCTGCCGACGGCCAACGCATTCATCAACTGGTTGATGTCCGATGAAGTGCAGAACATGCTGGCAACCTATGGCGTCGCCGAGTACGGCCGGTCGCTCTTTACTCCGCTCAAAGGGGGAGGTTGCACCGAGCCGGGCTGCCCGAAGTTAGAGGACTATACAACACCGGTAAAATAGCCTGATAAAAAAATGCAGGAGCTATGGGAAGGCCTGGTCCAGGCGGTACAGCTTATAGTCCGCCTGGACCCTGAGGTTGTTGAGATATCCCTGCGGTCGCTGTATGTGTCGGCGGCCGCAATACTCATAGCCGCGCTATTTTGCGTACCGGCAGGCGGGATGATCCACTTCCATGAGTTCAGGGGTAAGAAGGTACTTATAAACGTAATCCAGACGTTTTACAGCATCCCGACGGTCGTGGTGGGTCTCTTTGTCTTCCTCTTCATCTCGCGCGCCGGCCCGTTAGGCGGACTGGAACTGCTGTTCACACCGGGCGCCATTATAATCGGGCAGGTTATACTCATCCTGCCCATACTGACCGGGATGATCATATCGGCGCTGAATGGGGTCGATAAGTCGATAAAGGACACGGCCCTCTCGATGGGCGCTTCAGGTTCACAGGCTATTTGGACGATTATCGGTGAGGCGCGCTTCGCCGTGGTGGGCGCCCTGATACTCGGCTTCGGGCGCGCTATTTCGGAGGTCGGCGCCGCCATGATGCTGGGAGGCAACATACGCGGTTATACCCGGGTGCTCACGACGGCTATCTCGCTGGAAACGCAGAGGGGTGACCTGGTGCTGTCGCTGGCGCTCGGCATTATACTCATAAGCATCGCCATGGTTGTCAGCGTCATAGTAAACGTCCTGCTGCAGAGGTATTGATGCCGATACTGCGTACAGTTAATCTCGAGCAGCGCGCCGGTTCCGCCAGACTTTTAAAAAATATAAATCTCGAAGTGGAGCGTGGCGAGGTTTTCATCATCGTCGGTCCGACGGGGGCCGGCAAGACAACCCTGCTCAGGCTGCTCGATTTGCTGGATGCTCCCTATGCCGGCGATATTTATTTCGACGGCCGGAAGGCAACGGGCCCGGACGTAAATGTCATGGAGGTCAGGCGCAGGATGGCGATGGTATTTCAGAAGCCTGTGGTGTTCAATACCTCGGTTTACGACAATATCGCCTACCCGTTGAAGGTGCGAGGAGTGGCTAACAGTATCATCCGCTCCCGGGTAGGGGAACTGTTAGAGATCTGCGGATTGAGCGGGCTCGGGAAAAGGAGGGCTAAAACCCTCTCCGGCGGAGAGGCGCAAAGGGTCGCGCTGGCGCGCGCCGTAATAACCGGCCCCACCATATTGTTTTTGGACGAACCTACTGCCAACCTCGACCCGGCCAGTGTCAAGACTATAGAAGACCTGTTAGCCGGCTTTAACCGGCGGGATAGCCTCACGGTCGTCATGACCACGCATGATCTGCAGCAGGTGCAACGCCTGGCGCAGCGGGTGGGTGTGCTGATGCAGGGCGAACTGGTGCAGGCAGGTACGCCGCGGGAGATCTTTCACTCGCCCGGCGATATCAGGATCGCCGGGTTCATGGGGATAAAGAATATTCTGAGGGGAATTATAACCCGGCAGGAAGGTGGTATGGCCGTGGTTGAGGTTAAGGGCAGGGTAATCGAGGCCGTCTCGGAACTGCCTGCCGGCGCACCGGTAGATATCTATGTCAGGCCGGAGGAGATAGTGTTGTCACTGCAGGAATTGCGGGGCAGCGCCCGCAATACGCTGGCCGGCACAATAATATCAATTGGCCTGGAGGGCCCCCTCGGCGCCGTAGTGCTGGATTGCGGCTTCAGGCTGGAGGCGTTAGTAACGGCCAGGTCGGCTGTGGAAATGGCGCTCCAGCCGGGGCAAGCGGTTTACGCAACTATCAAGGCCACGGCTGTCAAAGTATTGCCTGCCCTGGAGAACGCCGCCTGAAAATCATTCTGCCGTGTAGTCGCCGCTCTTGCCCCCGCTCTTCTTCACCAGGCGCAGGCCGGTAATGGTCATGCCCCGGTCGAACATCTTGCACATGTCGTAGATGGTAAGCGCAGCGATGGCC